>JAAZME010000242.1 GCA_012798975.1 Gallicola sp. | reverse complement strand
ACCCTTTGAGCTTAATACCCATATAGGCAATGGATCAGCTTGGGATTATGATAGAGACAGCGGCGGTCTTCGTATATTATCTCCCCACTATACAGAAAAGGGAGGAAGATGGTATGAAGGGACAGCGAATGCTATTTTAGAAAATATTGATTTTCTTGATAATTTAGAAGCGGAATATGTACTTGTTCTGTCAGGAGATCATATCTATAAAATGAATTATAAAGAACTTCTTAATTATCATAAAGAGAAAGGTTCTGTAGCAACCATAGCTGTAATGCCCGTTCCTTGGGAGGAAGCTTCAAGGTTTGGAATTCTGAATACAGACGAGGAAAATGCTATAGTGGAATTTGACGAAAAACCTGCCAATCCAAAAAGCAATTTAGCATCTATGGGAATTTATATGTTTAACTGGAGCGTCTTAAGAGAGTTTCTATTAGAAGACGACAAAGATGAAGCATCCGAGCATGATTTTGGGATGAATATACTCCCAAAAATGCTGAATGCCGGAAATCCGATGTATGCATGGAAATTTGAGGGATATTGGAAAGATGTAGGAACAGTAAAATCTTATTGGGAAGCAAATCTGGATCTATTGGAAATAGATAATCCTTTAGATATTTTTGATACATCATGGCAGATTTATACAAAAGCAAGAAATCTTCCTCCTCATTTTGTTTCTTCTTCTGCAAGGATAAAAAACGCGTTAATTAACGAAGCATGCAGAATCTATGGAGATATTGAACATTCTGTATTATTTAACAATGTTCATGTTGAAGAAGGAGCTGCGGTAAAAGACAGCGTACTCTTGTCTAATTCAATTATTCGAGAAGGAGCAAAAGTATACAACGCAGTGATCATGGAAGATGTAATTGTAGAGAAAGATCAAGTGATCGGAAGTCCGGATTGCGATAAGGTTTATCTCGTATCACCAGATGGAATTACGGAAGAAGGCTAGGAGGTATATTATGCAAAGATGTATAGGAGTTATTTACGAAGGTGCAAATCCGAATCTTTTCGGTTCTTTGACAGATACAAGACCGGGTTATATGCTGCCCTTTGGTGCGAGATATAGAATCATCGATTTTACATTGTCAACAATGACAAATAATGATTTTTCCAATGTTGTATTATACGGCAGCCGTTTAATCCGCTCGACGCTGGATCATGTAGGAAATGGAAAACCCTGGGAGTTAAACCGCAGAAGAAGCGGATTGACTATATTTCCTCCAACCTATGATAAAAGACTTCAGAATTTAACAGAAATCGGATCTTATTTCGATACATT
Source organism: Gallicola sp. (assembly GCA_012798975.1). Lineage (GTDB taxonomy): Bacteria > Bacillota > Clostridia > Tissierellales > Peptoniphilaceae > JBQKLI01. The sequence goes on along the minus strand of JAAZME010000242.1, from coordinate 6,025 downwards.
AGAATATTATCGCAATGCAAAAGAAGAGATCGTCTATTGTACAGACCCGATGCTGATTCAAAAAGGAGATTTAGGTTCTGCTTATGACTGTTTCTTAGAAAATGATTATGATATTTTGATGCTGTATAAAAAACAAAAAGACGAATTAGGAACTTTCTTATATGCAAATAAGCTGATTTTAGATGAAGATAAAAATATAAAAAACATAGGATCTCATTTGGGAACGGAAGAAGAATTCAACTTCCTTACAAGTATAGGATTTATGAAGAAAGAGGTTTTTATCCGAATCATTCTTGAAGCTGCAGAAAAAGGCAATGCCACAACACTTATCGAGGCGGTTAAAAATAATCTTGGCAATCTTAAGATCGGCGCTTTTGAAGAAGAGCAGCAAACGGAATGGATCAGGGATCTAAAATCCTATTATAGAAGTAATTTTGATTTATTGAACCGCGATATTTATGAGGATTTATTTTATAAAAACGGCCTTACTTTAACAAAATCAAAAGCAATGCCTCCTACTGTTTATAACGGCAATGCCAACGTTTCAAATTCACTTTTGGCTAACGGGTGTATTATCGATGGTCAGGTAGAGAATTCAATTATTTTTAGAGGGGTACATGTTAAAAAAGATGCCATTGTAAAAAATTCAATAATATTCGAAAGTACAGTTGTAGGGGAAGGAAGCGTCGTTGTCAACAGTATTACAGACAAAGGTGTTGTCATTGGGGATGGAGTTACTTTAGTCGGAAGTGCGACGAATCCTTTTGTGGCTTCTAAAAACGAAAAGATCATAAAATAAGGGGGAAAAGATGAAAATATTATTTTGTGCATCGGAAGCTGCACCGTTCATAAAAACAGGAGGGCTGGCAGATGTTGCCGGCTCCCTTCCCTTAGCGGTTAAGAATATGGGTCATGATATACGTGTTGTGATCCCTCTTTTTTCTCAAGTCGATCCAGACTTAAGAGAACGAATGGAGTTTATCGGATATTATTATGTAGATCTTGCATTCCGCCATGAATATGTAGGAGTCTATACATTAGATTTTCGCGGAGTGACGTATTATTTTCTAGACAGCCAAAGATATTTTGACCGACAGCAGATTTACGGCGAAGGGGACGATGGAGAACGATTCTTATTCTTTTCGAAGGCCGTGGTTCAATTGCCTAAAGTGATAAACTTTAAGCCGGATGTGATACACAGCAATGACTGGCATACAGCCATGGTCAATGTATATGTCAAGGATTTTGCCAGAGGAGATCAGTATTATAAAGATATAAAATGTCTTTATACTATTCATAATTTAAAATATCAAGGTGTATTCCCGGCATCTATTTTAGCAACAGCCGGTTTGTCGCCTTTTTATTTCAATGAAGACGGGTTGAAATATTTTGATGCAGTTAACTTTATGAAAGGCGGCATTATTTACTGCGACGCTTTTACAACTGTTTCAGGAACTTATGCTATGGAGATTAAAAACCCCTTTTATGGAGAAGGTTTAGACGGAGTTATCCGAGCCTACGACTATAAGCTTCGAGGTATTATAAACGGAATCGATTATGAGGTTTGGAATCCTGAAACGGATCAATTTTTAGCTCAAAATTATTCTATTGAGACATTTCCAGACAAGATCGAAAACAAAAGAGAAATCCAGAGAAGGTATGGTCTTCCTGAGAAGGACGACGTTCCTATGATCGCTCTCGTATCCCGTTTGGTGGATATGAAAGGGATCGATCTTGTCAGATATATTATGGATGAACTTTTGGCCACAGAAGATATTCAGTTTGTAATGCTGGGTACCGGCGAAGAAACATACGAAGAGATGTTCCGTTATTTCGAATGGAAATATCCAGAAAAAATGGCGGCCAGAATTTATTATAACAACGAAGAGTCCCATCTGATATATGGAGGAACGGATTTATTCTTGATGCCTTCTATAGCAGAACCCTGCGGGATTTCACAGCTGATCTCTATGAGGTATGGAGCCATACCGATTGTAAGAGAAACAGGCGGTTTAAAAGATACTGTTATGCCGTATAACGAATATGAAAATACAGGAACGGGTTTTACATTTACAAATATCAATGCCCATGATCTGCTTTATACAATCCGAAGAGCGTTGAGTTTCTTTCATAAAGAAAAGGATAGAAATATTATTATCGAAAACGGAATGTATGAAAAAAACGACTGGGATGAATCCGGAAAGGAATATATCCGTCTGTACGAGGAATTGGGAAAATAAGATGAAAAAAACCAGAGAAGAATTAAAAGAAAAGATATTATGGAACTTACAAATGAATACGATTCTCGAAAGAAATGCCATTGATATAGAAGATCTTTATTTTGCTGTAGTTGAAGTTCTAAAGGAAAATATCTTTGATTTATGGGTCAAATCAAATGTAGAAAAAAGGGGGAAGAGAGAAATTGCTTTTCTATCTTTCGAGTATCTCCCAGAGGAATTTCTTCAAAGAAATGTAGTGTATCTAGATGTAATAGAAGATGTCCGCTCTATCGTTGAGGAGCTCGGTTTTTCTTTGGAGCAGTTAAAAAAGATTGATATTGTAAATAAGTTAGGGGATGGAGGCTTGGGAGATGCCTCCTTTGCTTTTTTAGATACAGCAGCGACGAAAAAAGATTCTGTTGTAGCATATGGGATCCGCTATGAGGGCGGTCATTTACGCCAGAGTATAGAGAATTTTGAACAGTTGGAATACAGCGACGACTGGCTGAAGAATGGAAATCCTTGGGAATTAGAGCGGAAACGAATCTATTATGATATACCTATTGGAGACTATACGGTTCAAGCAGCAGCTTACGATATTCCAGTATTGGGATATCAAAACGGCTATGTGAACACCTTAAGGCTGTGGCAGGCGCGATCCATAGAGCCTGTTGATTACAATGCTTTTTCAGAAGGTAAAATCCAAGAATCATATAAGAATAGAATACGGGCAAGAGCGATCACGGAGTTTTTATATCCCAGCGACAGCAGCGATCAAGGCAGAGAACTTCGGCTCACTCAAGAGTATTTCTTTGCCGCAGCTTCGATCAAAGATATCTTAAATCGCCAGCGCAATCATGGTCACATGGATAATATTGAAGAATACTGCCGAATAAAACTAAATGAAGTTCACAGTATCATGGCGATACCTGTATTCATATATGAGTATATGAAATCCGAAGAGAAGCCTTTTGATGCAGCTCTTGCCAAAGCAAATCAAATATTTGATTTTACAACTTATAAAGTCAGAAACGAGATTTCAGAATGGTGGGATGTGCATTTGATTCAAAAGATTTGTCCTTGGATTTATCCGATTATAGAAAAGCTGAATGATGAGATTTGTGCTTTGGTTGAGACTCCGTTGTTTAATTTCACGCCGGAAGAGTTCGACCGTACGAAAATTATCGAGGAGGATAAAGTCAAGATGATTCCTCTGGCAATCTTTGGTTCAGGGGTTACCTCTTTAGCGGTAAAGGATCAGCTGGAAATTATGCTGGGGGATAATTTGGATTGTATCGCAACGTTATTTCACAGCCGGTTCCGCTTTCGGGAATTAGGAGTGAATCACAGAATATGGCTGATGGAATCCAATCCGTTGCTGTTTGATTTTTTAACAAAGGAGTTAAACATTGATTTGATCAATCAGCCTGATGCATTGACTTCGATACTGGAGAGATCGGATAGCGAAGAGATCGCTTATCGTTTAGATGATATCAAGAAAAAGAATAAGGAAAAATTCACAAAGATTTTTCTTAAAGATCGGGGAGATGTAATCAATCCCTATTCTATCTTTGATATTAACAATGATGATTTTCTAGAAACAAAAAGACAGCTTATAGAAGCTCTTTATATCGCTTATGAATTTATAAATATGAAAGAACAGCCTAATTTAGATTTTCCGGATCGTACTTTCTTCTTTGCGGGAAAAGCAAATAGAAACTATCTGATGGCAAAACTTGTAATAAAATTTATAAACTGTTTGTCTTATTGTGTATCGAAAGAAGTGAAAATTAAAGAAAAATTAAAAATTGTCTTTATTGATAACCGTAATATGAATAATATGATGAAGCTGATACCTACCGCCGATATCGGGGAGCAGCTATCATTGCCTGGCAAAGAGGTCGCCATGACAAACGGTCTTCGCTTTATGTTAAACGGCGCAGTCCTGATTGGCTCTCAAACGAGTATCAACCATAGAATTCGTAATATTGTAGGGGAAGAGAATATCAAACTATTCGGAGCAAACTTTGAAGATGTGAAAAACCAATCCCGTTATTCCTATTATAATTATTATGAATTCATTAAAAATCATGAAAAAATGAATCATTTTATCACTCAATTGTCCAATATCAACAATCAGGAATTAAGAGAATGTTTCCGTCTGATATTGAATCTAATCGGCAGATATAACGATGGATTCTTTATATTTAGAGATTTGGAAGAATATATAGAAGCTCAAAGAACACTAGGCGAATTGTATTACGACAGCTGCATATGGAGAAAAATGAGCTTAAACAATATTGGAAAAAGCGGTGTATTTAATTTAGACAGCTCTTACGACATAAACGAAAAACATATATGGGATTCAAGAAGATGACAAATTATATTTTTAATAATAATCAAGGAATGGAATATACCCGGGACAAAACGAGATTTAAAGTATGGGCGCCGACTCGAGATTCTATCGATCTGCTCTTATACAATGACTACAGATATGTTCGACGGGAAAAATATAGAATGACTCGTGTGGAAGGCGGATTTTTTGAAACCGTTGTAACAGGAGATTTAAAAGGGAAGTTTTATACCTATCTAGTAAACGGAAAATATGAAGTGACCGATCCTTATAGTATCGCTTGTTCCATCAACAGCAAAAGATCGGCGATTATAGACATTAGAGAAACGGATCCTTCCGGTTTTCGAGAGCAGAATGTTCCTTTTAATCCATGGAAAAAAGCATTATTATATGAAGTGCATATAAAAGACTTCAGCGGCGATATCAGCAGCGGTACGCAGCATCGCGGTAAATTTTTAGGATTAATCGACGAAAAGTCCCATTTCCGCGAGGCTGAAACAGGAATAAGGCATTTGAAAGATCTAGGAATTACCCATGTTCATCTGATGCCGATTTATGATTTTTTATCAGTAGATGAACATGAAGAGTACTTCTTTGATGATAACAATTATAATTGGGGATATGATCCTGAATTATACAACTGCATTGAAGGTTCGTACTCCACACAACCCTTAGAACCGGCGAATCGAATATATGAATTCAAAAAAATGATACAGCGGCTGCACAGCGAAGGTCTTTCAGTCGTTATGGATGTTGTGTTTAACCACACTTTCCGTTCCCATGATTCTAATTTTAATATCCTAAATCCTGGATACTATTTTAGAATGGATCAGAATAATGCGTTCTGCAACGGTTCCGGCTGCGGAAACGAACTTGCGTCGGAGCGGAAAATGGTGCAGAACTTTATTGTCGATTCTCTAAAATATTATATGAAAGAATACAAAATCAACGGTTTTCGTTTTGATTTGATGGCTTTGATTGACAAAAAAACAGTTTATAGAATTGTGAAAGAGCTGCGGGAGATTAATCCGGAAGTCATAATCTATGGAGAACCCTGGTACGCATGCGAATCCGGTCTTCACTATGGAGAACTGACGGTTATGGGAACACAAAGAGGCAAAGAATTCTCCTTTTTTAATGATCGTTTTCGAGATGCCCTAAAAGGCGACAATGATGCTGGAGGATTGGGATACGTTCAAGGGGCTTATCACTTGAAAACTGAAATTGAGACCGGTATCTCGGGATCCATCGATTTCGATGAATATCATTCTGGTTTTGCTTTGGAAGCGAAAGAGTCGATCAACTACTTTAATTCCCATGATAATTTAATTATTTATGATAAGCTCAAAATGACAATGGATTATGAATGGGTTGAACCAGCTTCTAGAATGCTTGCAAGTATTATATATATGTCTTTGGGGATTCCCTTTATTCATAGCGGAAATGAATTTTT
>JAAZME010000039.1 GCA_012798975.1 Gallicola sp. | reverse complement strand
TTTGCATACACCATTTCGTGAATCGCATTCATCGGATATTCACTTGAAGGATAGCCATGACTGCCGATCAGCACTTTCATTTTATTCCCCATTCCTGATTTTTTTATAAATTTTCACATACTCTTCAGAAAGATCATCCCAATTAAACTGGCGGGCATTCACAAATGCCTTCTTTGAGATAGCCTTGTAATCTTTTTTTATATCTAATATTCTATGGGCTACTTCTTTCGCATTATTATATACAACACGATATCCTACTTCACCTTCCGAGAAGTGTCCGTCAAAGCCCTGTCCTTTTGTATAAATCACAGGAAGCCCCTGGCTCATAGCTTCCACATACACCAGCCCAAAAGTCTCTCTTCTTGAAGGCATCACGAAAATATCGTGATCTCGAAGTATTTCCCGTACGCCGCTTTTATCTTTTATCGCTTCATAGCGGATATAATCTTTCTTTTCTAAATACTTCTGAACTATCTTAATATTCATTCTTCCCACTAAGGTAAGCTCCACTTTAACCCCATATTTTCGAAGAATCTCGCAGGCTCTTACAATAGTAATCACATTCTTGTTTGGATCATCCACTCTGCCTACATAGACAAGCCGAAGTGGATCATGATATTCTTTCGAATTCTCAATCGGATCTTCAAAATAATAGTCGTCAATTCCATTGGGTATAATGATTGATTTTTCGTAGACCTTCTGCTGATCTTCCCCAGCGACATATTTCTCTATTGTCAGATCTCTGTATGCCGGTGATAAAAACACAACACCGCTTGCTTCATTCAGAATCTTTCTCCCGAGAAAAATCAGATGAGGCATCACTCTGAAAAATGTAAATAAGTCCGTATTCCGAACTGCGGTAATGTAGGGAATATTAAAATCCTGCTTAAGACGATAGGATATATACCCGTTGGATACTAAAGAATGTGCATGGGTTAGATAATACCGGTTCACATCGATATTCTCTTTTACATCTCTATAGACTTTCTTATGTTTTAATGAAAAGATAAAACGATCGCTCCATTTATAGGGCTGAGAAACAATGAAATTGTCCGGCATTGGAGGTAATTTCGTTTCTCGGGCACAATAATATAAAATATCGTGATCCAACCCTTTTTCATCTAATTTCTGAAAAAGATTCTCATATAATTTTGTACCCATATAATAGGAGCAAACCTCTAAAACCTTATTCTTTTCCATTGTACTCTCCTTAAATATCCGGTGTGTAATTTGGAACTATTTTCTTTAATTGAGCTACGATTTCTTTTTTCTCTCCGTCATTTTCCGCAATTTCATGAAGGATTTCCAAATTTTCCAAAAGTCCTTCCCGATCATGAATGACTGGTTTTTCTATAAAAATCTTATTATACGCTGTTTTTGTAGAGTTTTCCTGATTTAATAAAAGCTCTTCGTATAATTTTTCCCCAGGACGAAGCCCTGTATAGATAATCTTAATGTCTTCATCGGGAACAAAACCGGACAAGCGGATAAGATTTCTTGCAAGGTCATCGATTTTAACTTTCTCTCCCATGTCCAATATAAAGATTTCGCCGCCCTTTGCAATAGCCCCTGCTTGAAGAACTAGCTGGCAGGCTTCTGGAATCGTCATAAAATATCGAGTCATCTCTTTATCTGTCACTGTAACCGGTCCGCCCTCTTTGATCTGTTGTTTAAATAAAGGAATTACAGATCCGTTAGATCCTAAAACATTCCCGAAACGCACCGCTACAAAATCCGTCTTGGATTCTTTGTCTTTTACCTGAAGCATAATTTCGATAATCCTTTTTGTACAGCCCATAACCGAAGTGGGATTGACTGCTTTATCTGTAGAAATATTCACAAATTTCGACACATTGTATTTGTCTGACATATCAATCAGATTTCTCGTACCAAAAATATTATTCTTCACAGCAGATACGGGTGA
>JAAZME010000179.1 GCA_012798975.1 Gallicola sp. | reverse complement strand
GATGATGAGGTTACAGTCCATTTGGAAGAACCTCAAAGAGCCATCACTCCAGGCCAGTCTGCTGTATTTTATGTAGACAATTACCTTCTAGGGGGAGGAACTATTATAAAAAACCTTGATCTATAGATAAAACACTCCCCAGTGAGCAAAACATTCCAACAGCAAAATGTCTTGCCCTTGATATTTTAAGCGGGGATTGTGATGAGAGAAAATTACGGCAGAAACATGAAACCTGTTTCTGCTGTTTTTTTTATTTCATAGAATAAACTTCGGATACCAAATTATTAAAATGAGTCTTAAATTTTTCCTAACCTCTTTTCGAAAACAGCTGTGTAGATTCTTCTATGCAGAAAAACGATTCTTTTTATCATTTTCCACCACAATTCTGAAGCCCTAGTCCAAATCAGGTATTTTGATTTGGTAACAGGTCTCATGCCACTCGTTTCCCAATCACGATCTCTTCCGTGATTGGCTAGAAACGATCGGCCCCTCTATCACACTTCCTTTTACTTTTTTCTTTCTTTTACTTCGCCATATGATTTAGAGGACCTCGTCCTTTTCCTAAATTTAAATCATCTGCTAATATTTTGGACAAATAATCTTTTGCTCTTTGAATACTTTCTTCTAAAGAATATCCAAGAGCCAAGTTGCTCGCTATAGCCGAAGATAAAGTACAGCCAGTTCCATGGGTGTTTTCATTCTCGATTCTTTGTCCCTTAAACCATTGGAGTTTCCCACCATAGGCTAAAAGATCATTTGCATCATTTGTTCCATGTCCCCCTTTTACCAAAACTGCTGTATTCAGGTCCCGGCTTAGTGTTAAGCCTGCTTTTTTCATATCTTCTTTACCCTGTATGGAAATGTCGGATAAAGCCTCTACTTCTGGAATATTTGGAGTAACCAATGACGCGATTTTACAAAGTTCTTTCAAATTTTCCAGTCCCTCTTCTTCCAGCAAAACTCCGCCGCTTGTAGCAACCATCACAGGATCTACTACGATATTCTCTGCTTTCCATTCTTTTAAAGACTGGATAATCGTCTGGATAAGCTCCGCTCCTGAAACCATACCAATCTTAACACTATCGGGAAAAATATCTGAAAACACCGAGTCCAGCTGCTGCTTTAAAAATTCCGGTGTACTATTGAATATCCCCTGTACACCAACTGTGTTTTGCGCCGTTAATGCTGTAATAGCGCTCATCCCGAACACGCCGTGTACGGTCATCGTTTTTAGATCTGCTTGAATACCTGCTCCTCCGCTGGAGTCGCTTCCTGCTATTGTCAAAACTTTTTTCATAAAACTCTCCTTTGCTCCTCTATCACGATTTTCTTCTTAAATAAATCTTTTTTCTGCATAAAAAAATGTTTTGTCGTAAGGGTCTACAACAAAACACAAGTCTCTTTGTCTGCTCCCTACGACAGTGTTAACTGACAGGTTCTAAGGGTCAGGCTGTGCCTTCTCAACTAAAACGTTCCCCTGCAATGATTTATTTGCAATAAAAAAGATGCTTGCCGTTAAAAGGTCGTAACGACAAAACATCTGCTTTTCATGTTTGCTCCCTACGACAGTATTAACTGACAGGTTCTAAGGGTCAGGCTGTGCCTTCTCAACAAAATTGTTCCCCTGCATCTATTTAATTGTTTTCATTATAGCACTTGCAGAATAAAAATCAATTAATGTTCTACAATTTCTATTTCTCTATCCATTTCCTCTTCTATTTTTTCTCTTCTTTCTTCTTCTATTTTTTCCACATCATACTTTAGAATTTTATACACTGAAGCAACGATCGGTACTGCTAACAAGGCTCCTAAAATCCCGAAGATTCCTGTTCCTAAAATAACTGCTGCAAAGACCCATATTCCGCCGAGTCCGATAGAGCCTCCTACGATACGCGGGTAGATAATGTTGCTTTCTACTTGCTGGAGTATAAGAATAAACAAAACGAACCATACAGCTTTCATAGGATCTTCTAAGAAGAGAATCAAAGCGCCTATCGCCCCTCCGATAAAGGGACCGATAATCGGTATAATATCCATCAGGGCTATAACGGATCCTATCATTGTTACATGGGGATATTGGAAGATAAACAACGCAATTGTTGTGATGATTCCCAATATAGCCGCCACTGTAAACTGGCCTGCAAAGAAGTCTCTAAAGGTATCATTGACTACCGCCGAATTTCTGTATATTGTGCGTACTGTTTCTATTGGCAGATAGGCTTTCATGACTCTGCCGATATTTGTAAGGATCTTTTCTTTTCCTGCAAGCAGGAATATCGCAAATCCCAGACCCATTAAAACATTCGTAAAAAGTCCAAACACCGAGGTAATAACCGATAAGAATCCGCCTAGGAAATTTCTCCCCAGCTCCATTACTCGTTGTATCAGCTGAGAACTGGGCTGATTCCATAAATCCGGACTGATACCAACCTCGGTAGGATCTAAGCCTCTTTTTACGGCAAAATCCCAAAGATTTTGAGCAAATTGAGGCAAGGCGCCGATAACCACTTGAATAGAGTCGATAAACTGAGGGATAACCAATCCTCCCACAATATAAAACACAATAGGCACGGTTAGAACCGATAACAACAACACTACAGGTCTTCTTGACTTAATGATCTTTTTGTTATCACTTTTAGGAAAATAAATCTTCTCAAATTTAACCATAAGAATATTTAATATAAAAGCTAATATAAGTCCTATTAAAATCGGAATGGATGCAGATACGACTGACCTTATAGCAGCTATAAAATGGTCAAATCTAAATACGATTAGAAGAACTGCTCCTGCAAATAGCACAATCTTCCAAATATTTTGATGTACTTTTAATTTCATTTAGCTTCCTCCTATTACATTTCTTTTAATCTACCCATAAAATGGCAGGGATAGATTATAGATCGTATATCTTCTTGTTACATTCACGGGCGGGAAATTTTCTACTAAAAGATTATATTTTGAAACGAGAATTCTTATAGAATGAACTATCTAAAACTATGGATAAAAATACTTATCTGAGAATTTTATGAAATCCTTTTCTCCGCTAAGGTACAGTTTCATTCTTGATATTCAAGAACAAAACTGTACCTGTTGGGAATTGAAAGGCTGAACAAAACTTCTTATATAAGATTGGCACTTTGTCTGCTTCTTTGATTGCATAAAGACCTGGCTAAAATGCTATTCGTGCTCTACAATTACGATTTCCGGATCATAATCCTTTTTAATTTTTTCTCTAAGAGCTTCTTCTTTTTTCTCTACATCATATTTTAGAATCTTATAAAGGGATGCAGTTATCGGTACTGCAAGCAGTGCTCCGACAAGGCCGAACAAACCTGTTCCTAAAATAATTGCAGCGAAAACCCAGATCCCTGCAAGCCCGATAGAACTTCCTACCACTCTTGGATAAAGGATATTTCCTTCAATCTGCTGAAGAACCAGCACAAAAGCAGCAAACACAAGTGCTTGAATCGGATTTTCCAAAAGAATCAACAGTACTCCGATTGCCCCTCCGATAAAGGGACCGATAATAGGTATTATATTCGTAAGTCCTACTACAGAACCAATCATTGTCGCATAGGGCAGACGCAGAAGGAGCATTCCAGATGTTGCTATTACTCCTATAATAATCGCTTCGATAAATTGTCCTCCGAAGAAATCTTTAAATGTTTGATTAAACACAGCTGCATTTCTATAAAGGGTAATCACTTTTTCTTTTGGCAGATAGGCTTTTAAAACTCTTCCTATACTATGAAGAATTTTTTCTTTCCCTCCTAGTAAAAAGATTGCAAAGGCAAATCCCATCAAAATATTTGTCACTACACCAAATACAGATGTGATTACATTAAGGAATCCTCCCATGAAATTCCGTCCAAATTCCATTGCTTTTTGAACAAGCTCTGAACTCGGCTGGTTCCACATGTCTGGATTGATACCGACTTGAGTAGGATCTAATCCTCTTTCTATTGCAAAATTCCAAGCCTTCTGTGCCAGTTCCGGCAAAGATGCAACTAAAACTTGTACAGATTTGATAAACTGTGGAATGACCATGCTCCCGATAAAATAAAATACAAGAAGCACACTTAAAATCGCCAACGTTAAGCAGATAGGTCTTCTAGACTTTACAACTCTATTTCTCGTGCTTTTTGGAAAATAGAGTTTCTCATACTTAACCATTATGATATTAAGAATGAAAGCTAAGGCTAATCCGATCAATATCGGGGTAGCTGCTGTACCAATTTTTTTGACAATTGCAGTAAAGTGATCAAATCGAAATATAATCAGCAGTACGATACCGATAAAGAGAATAATTTTCCATACATTATGATGGACTTTTAGTTTCATATATTTTCCTCCTCATGAATTAAATTTATCTTATCAATTAAAAAGAGGAATGTCGATAGAAGATTAATTTTTTCATTATTATGTACTGTTTTTATAGGAACAAATTATTCTCCTACGAGCCCATATATGATATTCTTTCTTTAGAATAAATACTTCAGAAAGGAACTGGAATATGGCAAAAATCATAACTCATGCAGCATTTTTTTTACTGTCTTTATTAGTTATTGGTTTATACAGCATCGCCCTTTATCAGGCGGTCCGATACAATCATATCCCCTCTATCTTTGTCATAGTGATTATCTTGATTTTCATGATTTTAAGGGTAAAAAAGGGAATTCTCAAACTGAAAACACAGTTTTTGAAATACTGCCTTCCCTCCTTTAAAGAAAATCAGCTTAAAACTATAGGTATCGTAATCCTCTCTTCCGTTCTTACCTATGCTATCAACCATTATACAGAACTTGGAAGTGTAATCGCATCTTCTCTTGTTGGATTGCTTGGAGCTCTTTTATTCCCCAAAATAGAGGTGCCCATCTATTGCGGATCTTTTGTCGGCATGACCAGTACAGGAGTTTTGACGAATGTTGAAGCTGTTGTAATTTCTGGTTTTATCGCTGGCCTTCTCCTTGCGGGAACCCAGCCTTTATATGTAGGATATGGGGGCAAGTTGGGAGCCTGCGCCTTTTTCGGAACGATGATAACAGCATATTTTAAAAATCGGTTTGTCTTTTCCGACCCAAATCTAATTCCCCGTTTCGATATTATGATCCCCGCCCTTATTGTCGCAGGGACCATCGGTACTTTATGGATTCGAGATTATGCAAAACATTCCACAGTTACAAGCTCGGCTATTATTGGCATCGTAGGCGGTTTGATTCTGCCTGGGCTCTTTCCCGTCCATGGCAGTTTATATGCAACCACCTTATTTTGCGGAACATTCGTTGGGATGAGCGCCTTTGAACATTTTAGAAGTTATAAATTTACAATTATCGCAGGATTAATGTGTTCCTTATGCTACTTCTATACTTCTCCTATCTTCCCTGGAAAAGGAGGAAAACTAGGGGCATTGGCCTTTGGGGCTATGATTGCCACTTCAGGAATCATTCATTACTATGATGACCTTTATACCCCGGCACCTCCTGTGGATTTAGAAGAATAAAAAAAGACCCCTTAAAGCATCAGCTCTTTAAGGGGTGTGAATCGTTTTGTTTATTAGTTTTCCTAGCTACGGTAAAGTCCATACTCTTCTTTATCTCAAAAGAAACATGCCTTTTGTTTCTACCATAACTCCACTCTTTTCTTTAATCTCTTTTCTCCCGTAAATAGGGGTTTTTTATTTTACCGGAACAAGATACTTCTCGTCGATAATTGTAGTAAAAGAAATCTTATTTTCTTTTAAGTTAATCTCTTTTGCCGACAGAAAAAAACCTTCTGCCAGCTGATTCGGATCGATGACTAAACGATTTTGATCCGGCTCAATCACAAAGAATGTTTGATCTAATACCTGAGCTAATGCCGATAATACAATCCCTCTGGGAAACTGAATGCTCTCTCCGGAGATTTCTAGAATTTCCAGAGCAATCCGCCCTTCTTCTGCAGGGGAAGCTTCTGCTTTGATCTCCAAAGGCAGCTCAAAGGAAAAAATCGGTATACTGCCTTTTAAACTCACAACATCTTCTATCTGTATACGAAGAGGAGCAGATTCTTTTTCAAGCTGGAGATTTAAAAGATTTTCCAGCTCCTGATTTGTAAAAATCATTTCAATTTCAACGCCATCTGCTTTCACTGGCGGAATCTTTGCTGGTTCTTCTGTCTTCTTAATAGAAGTGAAAAAAACCAGCGAAAGTGCTAGAATAACCCCTGCAACCACTGCAGCTAATATTAAAAAGGCTTTTTTCCAAGGATTCATGAACCCACCTCTAATAATTAAGTTTCAAATCTCCGTCTTTGATCCATCCGATATTCTTTAAAATCACATAGAAGACATAGGAAATAATTGCCGGCAATATAATATGAGTTGCCAAAATACCAGTTAGAACCGACATAAACGGCACACCTTCCATTGCATTAAAAGCTTCTATCTGCCCTACCAGACCGCAGGTTCCCATTCCAGAGCCTAATGGAGTATTTTCCATTTTAAAAACCAATGTCGAGATCGGTCCAACCACTGCAGCAGCAATTGTAGGAGGAATCCAAATCCTCCAGTTTCTCATAATATTAGGAAGTTGAAGCATACTCGTGCCTATCCCGATAGCGCTTAATCCTCCCCAGCCGTTCTCTTTAAAGCTGATCACTGCAAAACCGATCATTTGAGCAGAGCATCCTGCCGCTGCCGCTCCCCCTGCAAGTCCCGCAAGCCCCAGCATCATGCAAAGTGCTGCTGAAGAAATCGGAAGAGTTAAAACCATCCCTACAATAACTGAAACAATCACTCCCATTAAGAAAGGACGCAGATTTGTTGCTTGTATTATAACAGCTCCGATTCCCGACATCAACGCGTTTAACGGCGGTCCTAAAAAGGATGCGATTACTCCGCCGATCAAAATAGTGACGATAGGGGTAATCAGAATATCGATCTTCGTCTCTTTCGAAACCATTTTGCCAAATTCTGCTCCGATTAAAACGGAAAAAAGCGTTCCTACAGGACCCCCGAGTTCATATCCTGCTGTTCCTACAACAGCTGAAGCAAACAATACTAAAGGCGGCGCCTTTAATGCATAGGCTACTGCGATGCCAATGGCTGCCCCTGCACTTTTTGATGCTATCGGCGATATGTATTCAGTTAAAAACTGTATGCCCGCTTCTTTTCCGATTGTATTTAATATTGTTCCCACTAATAAGGATGCAAATAATCCATAAGCCATAGAACCTAAAACATCAATCCCATAACGCTGCCATGAGATTTCTATTTCTTTTCTTTTTAAAAATTCTTTCATTTTATCCTCCTGTAAAAGTCGATACCATTGTATATACAATGGCTTCCATTATTATAGCACCCCCTTATGCATTCGGCTACTCTTTTAAAGACCTTTTCTGTATCTTTCTTAGCTATATTGTAATAATTAAGGGCAGAATTCTCCATTTCCATATTTGCTAAAGGTGGAAATTTACTCTATAATTAAGATAGCTCAAAAAAGAGTTTAAGGAGGTTATTATGAAAATCAAAGTACTTATACTATTTTTATCTATAATATTTTTAGCAAGCTGCTCAAGCGGAGAGAAAAAAGAAACGAACGAGAATGTAGCTTCTGAAGATATTGAAGTAAAACCATCAGCACAAGAAGAAAAAGAAAAGGTCAAAACAGAAAATAAAGAAGAATCTAAAGTTGCAAACACTGTCGAAGAAACCCCTCAAAACGTGAAACCAGAAACTACAGGAGAAAACATTACCGTTCAAGCTGCTATCTCTTCAAAAAATTCAAATGATTCCTATAAAATAACAAATGTTTATAATGCAGCAGCGG
>JAAZME010000129.1 GCA_012798975.1 Gallicola sp. | reverse complement strand
GTTTGACTTTACAGCCAACGGCTATCACTTTTTACTAGAGGCCATGGAACGGATGGATCCCTTAAAAAAAGAAGAGGCAAATCTTGCAATTCCTCTCTTTATTGTAAGCGGAGAAGAGGATCCTGTAGGAGAATTTGGGAAATGTCCCAAAATTACTTATCAAAAATATATTCAAAAAGGTTATACAGATGTTAGCCTGAAATTATATCCGAACAACCGCCATGAGCTCCTTCATGACCGAGATAAAGAACAAGTACTAGAAGATTTATATCAGTGGATGATAGAACGCAGAGAGGAAGAATAGGAATGAGAATTGTTGAAAAATATCTTTCAGAAAATAAAAGCATAAGACTAAGAGGGTATCTGTTTGAACCTCAAGGAATCCAGACAAAAGCTTGGACTCCTGAAAAAAGACCGGCTGTACTTATTCTGCCTGGAGGATACTATATGTACTGTTCTCAAAGAGAAGCAGATCCTGTGGCAGTAAGCTTTGTTCAAAAGGGATATCAAGCCTTTATCCTAGAGTATTCCTGCGGAAAAGAGTCAGAGTATCCTACACCTTTGCTGGAAGTTTCAGAAGCGGTCAGCTGTATCAAAGAAAATGCCGATGATTTTTTAGTAGATACCGAAAATATTACACTTGCAGGATTTAGTGCAGGAGGACATCTTGCTTTAACCTATGGATCGAGCTTTTTTAGAGAAGAGTTTCAGGAAATAAGCGCAAAGACAGAAGAACAGCTGGCAGTTTCAAAAATAATCGCCGCTTACCCTGTAGCAAATCTTAAAGCCCTCTATGAACGTACAAAAGATGTGGTGGATGCAGAAGGAAAAGTCGGAGAAATGTTTACAACATACGAAACAAGAAGAGATCCTATTGCACTTCTAGATCAAAAGATGCCGAAAACATTTCTGTTTACAACATTAGAAGACAAACTTATCCCTGCTTCCGATACAGTAGAATATGTAAAAAAGGCGGCAGAACAAGGAATCGATATCGAGTTTCACCTTTTTCATAACGGAAACCACGGACTTTCCACAGGAGACGATCTTGCAAACTACGGCAGAGACTATCCGGAAAGAGTAGGAAAATGGATGGACTTGGCTTTTTCCTGGCTTGAGGAAGAGCTTAAAAATAGTGTGAAAGTGTGAAAGAGGGGAGAGGGGAGTTGATGAGGAAAAATGAAAGGGATCATTTTTCTTCAACCCTCTCACCGAAGCCCTATCTCAAATCAGGTATTTTGATTTGAATGCAGGTCAGCAGATCATGCCGCTCATTTCCTAAGAACGATATTTTTACATTCTTGTCTAGAAATGATCCGCCTCATTTTCTTTTATAAGTTTCCAAAATATATTTTGACAAACAAAAGGAAAGTGATGTTCTTCCACTTTCCTTCTTTAACTCCACTCTTTCTTTTCAGACTCACTCTATTCTTTAAAAGATAAAACAACTCCGTCGGCTAATACTTCTCTTACTGGGATGAACTTGTCGAGGGTTCGGCCGGTACTATTCCATCCGTCTGCGATGCGGTAGTAGCGGCCTTTTTTGTTTTCGCCGACTCCGAGAACCAGGACTGCGTGATGATGGTATGTTTTATGATTAAATAGTCCGATGATCACTGGGTCTCCCTTTTCGATATTTCTTTTTACCCAGCCAAAAGTTGCCGGCCATATTATTTTTTTGCTTTTTGGAAGAGGATTTTTCTCTTTTTTAAGATATTTCAGGATGCCGATCATTGCACCCAGTCC
>JAAZME010000248.1 GCA_012798975.1 Gallicola sp. | reverse complement strand
GTTCTCCCCCATTTAAAATATTCATCATAGGCACTGGAAGAGTTTTTCCGTTAATTCCGCCGATATATTCATAAAGCTCCATATTCATTTCTTCTGCAGCCGCCTTAGCTACAGCTAAAGATACACCAAGAATTGCATTAGCTCCGAATTTTCCTTTATTCTCAGTTCCGTCAAGAGCGATCATAGCATTATCGATTCCAACTTGATCGAAAACATCCCATCCGATTAACTCGTCAGCAATATCTACATTAACATTTTCTACTGCATTTTCTACACCTTTACCCATAAATCTAGACTTATCTCCGTCACGAAGTTCAACTGCTTCGTGTGCACCGGTAGATGCGCCTGATGGTACTATGGCAGAACCAAATGCTCCCAATTCTGTTACAACTTCTACTTCTACAGTTGGATTTCCTCGTGAATCTATAACCTGTCTTGCATAAATATCTATAATACTACTCATAATATACGCCTCCTAATGTTTTATTAATGTGCTGTTTTCCATCTCTTCCGGTTTATCTATCCCTAAGACATCTAGAATTGTTGGTGAAATATCTGCTAAAATACCTTCTCTTAATTCTATCTCTTTATTTGGATAAGCAATAAAAGGTACTGGGTTTGTTGTATGGGCTGTAAAAGGTCCGCCTGTTTCTTCATCGATCTCATACTCGCTGTTTCCATGATCTGCTGTAACAAATAAACAATATCCATTTTCATCAACAGCTTTCATGATCTTGCCTAAACATTGATCCACCGTTTCTACGGCTTTTATAGCTGCAGGAAGAACTCCTGTATGACCTACCATATCTCCATTTGCAAAATTCAAAATGATTACATCATACTCATTTTTATCGATTTTCTCCATGACTTTCTCAGTGACCTCTGGTGCACTCATCTCTGGCTGCAGATCATAGGTCGCAACTTTAGGGGAAGGAATAAGATATCGGTCCTCATTCTCATTGGGCTCTTCTACGCCTCCATTAAAGAAAAATGTAACATGGGCATATTTCTCTGTTTCTGCTATTCTCAATTGTTTTTTATGATTTTTCGCTAGAACTTCCCCCAATGTATTCTTGTAGGTTTCCGGAGGATAAGCAACAATTACATTTTGAATAGTTTTATCGTATTCTGTTAAACAGCAATACGTAAAATCTGTAATTCTCTTTCGTCTTGTAAAACCATGAAACTCATCGTCAACGATAGCCCTAGTCATTTGACGGGCTCTATCTGGTCTGAAATTAAAGAAGATAATACTATCCCCATCATCGATTGTTGCAACAGGCTTATCCTTATCCATCATCGTTATCGGCAGTATAAATTCATCGGTAATCCCTTCATCATAGGATTTCTGCAAAGAATCTATAATATTCGAAGAGGGAATTCCTTCACCAAGAAGCATATTATTGTACGCTTTTTCTACACGATCCCATCGTTTATCGCGATCCATTGCATAGTATCTGCCTGAAACAGTGGCCAGCTTTCCGACTCCAAGCTCATCCATCTTTCTCATTAATAATTTCAAATCTTCAATGCCGGAGGTAGGCGATACGTCTCGTCCGTCTAGAAATGCATGAACATAAACATCTCTGATCCCTTTATTTTTGCAAAGTTCTAGTAGAGCAAATACATGGTCGATATGACTATGCACTCCTCCATGGGATAATAGACCTAAAAGATGTACTTTTGTTCCTTTTTCTACTGCATCATCTACAACTTTATTTAAAGCTAAATTTTGATAAAAACTGCCATCTTTGATTTTTTTTGTTATTTTTGTTAATTCCTGATATATAATTCTGCCTGCTCCAATATTTAAATGCCCTACTTCAGAATTACCCATCTGTCCCTCTGGCAAGCCGACTTCTTCTCCAGAAGCAATCAGCTTTGTGTGGGGATAATTTTTCCATAGATTGTCAAAATTTGGAGTATCCGCTAATTGAACTGCATTTCCTGGATAGTCTTTTCCTAAACCCCATCCATCTAATATCATTAACATTACTTTTTTCATCAATTACTCCTACTTCTCAAAATTAACCAATTTTGCGAAACTATCTGACTTAAGACTCGCTCCTCCTACTAATGCTCCATCAATATTTTCTTTTGACATAATATCTTTTACATTCTCAGGTTTTACGGATCCTCCATATTGTATGCGGACACAATCAGCTGTTTCTTTATCATACATTTCTTCAATTAATCCTCTGATAAAACCGCACATCGCTTCTGCATCATCGCTAGAAGCAGTTTTTCCTGTTCCAATTGCCCAGATCGGCTCATAGGCAATCACAAGTTTTTTAACATTATCAGCAGCAATTCCTTCTAAATCTTTGGCAATTTGAGATTTTACTTTTTCTTCTTGTTTGTTTTCTTCTCTTTCTTCAAGAGTTTCGCCACAGCATAAAATAGGAATTAGACCATGGGAAAAAGCAGAGGCAACCTTTTTATTGAGCAGATTATCATCCTCATTAAAGATTTCTCTTCTTTCAGAATGCCCAACAATTACATAATCAACATCCAAATCCTTAAGCATCAAAGGTGAAACTTCCCCTGTATAAGCTCCGCTTTCTTCAAAATACATATTCTGTGCGCCTAATTTTAAATCTTCTTCTTTCAAAAGCTCTGTAATTGGATAAATACTTGTAAATGGTACAATGACAACTTGCTCTACATCTCCATCCAAGTCTTCTTTCAAGATCTCTTTTACTAATTCGATGCTTTCTGATGGATTATTATTCATTTTCCAATTTCCAGCAATTATCGGTTTCCTCATATTTCCTCCTATTTATCATTAATTGCAGCAACACCCGGAAGTTCTTTTCCTTCCAAGAACTCTAAAGATGCGCCGCCCCCTGTAGATACATGGGATACTTTATCTTTATAGCCGGCCTTTTCAACTGCCGATGCAGAATCTCCGCCTCCGATAATTGTAATAGCATCTGATTCGCTCAATGCTTTTGCTATATCATATGTTCCTTTGCTGAATTTCTCGATTTCAAAAACACCCATCGGTCCGTTCCATACAACAGTTTTTGCATTTTTTAATTCTTCATCAAATAATTTTACAGAATCCGGTCCAATATCGAATCCAGCTTTGTCTTCCGGAATATCATCCACGGAAACTGTTGATATATCAGCATCCTCTTCCATTTTATCCGCTATGACTACATCTGTTGGAAGGAGCAGCTTCACGCCTTTTTCTTTTGCTTTCTCGATAAGTTCTTTTGCTAATTCTATTTTATCTTCTTCTAATAAGGATTTACCAATTTCTTTTCCTTCTGCTTTTAAGAATGTAAAAGCCATTCCTCCGCCAATAAGGATAGAATCTACTTTATCCAATAGATTTTCAATAACACCTATCTTGTCCGAAACTTTCGCCCCGCCTAAAATCGCTACAAAAGGTCTTTCGGGATTTTCTAAAGCTTGTCCCATAACATCAATTTCTTTTTCGACTAAGAATCCTAATGCTGAAGGAAGTATAGAGGATACCCCTACATTTGAAGCATGAGCTCGATGAGATGTACCGAAAGCATCATTCACAAACACATCTCCGAGTGAAGCTAGTTCTTTTGAGAAATCTTCCCCGTTTTTTGTTTCTTCTGCTCTGTAGCGTGTGTTTTGTAGAAGAACAATTTCGCCATCTTTTAATGCATCGACATTTTCTTTTACACTGTCGTCCACTACTACATCTGAATCTAAAAATTGTACATCTTTGCCTAACAGAGATGAAAGTTCTTTTGCTACAGGTTCTAATGAAAATTCTTTTTTCGCTTCTCCTTTAGGTCTTCCTAAATGAGACATTAGAATCACTTTTGCATTTTGATCTACTAAATATTTTATAGTAGGCAAAGCAGCTTCTATTCTTGCATTATCTGTAATTTCTCCAACATTCTCTTTTGACATAGGCACATTAAAATCAACACGGACAAGAACTTTTTTTCCTTTTACATCTATGTCCTTTAAGCCTTTTTTATTTAAATTCATATAAACCTCTTTCTTTTTCATTATTCTAAATAAGCCCAGTCAGATGACTGGGCTTATTGGATTTCTGGCATAAATGTTATTTAGTTGCAACTAGTTTGGCTAAATCTACAACTCT
>JAAZME010000359.1 GCA_012798975.1 Gallicola sp. | reverse complement strand
TTAAACTTCATTTTTTCTTCCCTGGGATAATTCATTTCAATTCTGTCGAAAAACAAGGAAAAGCCGCATATTTCATGCGGCTTTTTTTATTAAAATGCAGTTGTTTCTAACATTTTTAAGAACTGATCTCTATAATATCTATATTGCTCATCAAATTGTTTATAATGCACTTTTTCCCAAGCAATTAAAATTTTATAAATTTGTTTTGCTTCTTCATTAGATGAATTTGCATAAGCTTCTTCATAGAAACGAATTGCATCTTCTTCCAATCCTCTAGCAACGTTGAAAATTGTCATAGCTCGTTTTGCTTGTGTGTCGTCAAAGCGGGCCCAGTTATAAATTTTCGGCTCTGTTGGTTTGAATTCCGCCATATCTAATTCCAATTCTGCTTTTCTGCCGCCTAGTTTATCTGCTAAGTCTAGTAAGTAGTCGGCGTGTAGAAGTTCTTCATTGGCTAGTTGTTCAAATACAGCTTTGTTTTCCTTGTTGTCGGTAGAATCCGCACCCATCCTGTAAAATTCATAACCTTCGATCTCATTTTGATAAGCTTGTTTTAATACATTGATTTCATTATTCATGAAAAAACACCTCCGTTTAATAATATTTATACCCATATCTTAAATAAATAACATTGATATCGGTGTTTATTCTATTAATCCCCTACTCCAAAATCCGTTTTTTCGTATAAGACATCAACCTTAGGATCATTCCAGAGATCTTCATACTTTTCTACAAACCACTCTACTAATTTTTCATCTCGTTTTATAGAAGTGCTGTTATTTGTGAAAACATTAATTGTACCATGGGAAAAATGCTCTGTTAATAGCTGTATATCTTTATCTATAATCTCCTTTGACTGTCCTTTGATTCCCACTAAAAGGCAAGGGGAATCGAAGTATTCCAAAACCTCTTTATAGGAATCAAAATCACCATTCTTCTTTAAAAACTCTTCTCGAAACTTTTTATCGAAACTTTCTACCCCGATTTTAAAAACGATAGGAATTCCGATATAATCCCGCATCTCTTTTACTTTGCTTCGATACATCCAGTGGGATTCTAAAAAAAGTTTCTTGATTTTTTTATCTATAATAATCTCTTTTATATAAGCCAAAGTCTCCTTGGGAAGTTCAAAGCAGCTGCCGGAGTTGATCACTTCTAACACCCCAAACTCGCCTGTGACTTTAGAAAGAACTTCCCTATTCAAAGAAATCATCTCTTCTTTATCCCTTGAATTGTCCTCGATATAATCGCAGAAAGTGCATTTCCCCCAGGCACAAGGACGCCCTTTGAGAAGTACGATCTCCCTGGCTGTTTTGTTTAAAATTCTGCTGTATCTCTCCATTATTGTTTTACCTTGCGAACTAAGCTTGAAGGCAGTACCTTAATAATCAACAGTGTCAAAGATAAAGCCAACAGCCTGTCAAAATAATCCGTAAATACCTGAGTAATAAATACAGAAGGCACCATTCCGACGCCCATTTTGCTTAAAATTTGAACGATAATGGAAGATCCGGAAGATGTAACCCCGCCAAAAAGATAAGCTGCGGTAATCGAAGAAATAATCGTTCCTGGTATTGCTACAATAAATGCAATCGCAAAAAGCTTCGGAGAAAATTTATAACTTTTGTAAAATTTCTTAAAAATCACGCCTGCCATCACTGCTGTGATCAAATTCGAAGGCATAAACCAGATCGCAAAAGGATCCGTGATTTGGTTAATACCTGTAGCAATAATACCTGTTGCCATCCCATA
Organism: Gallicola sp.; assembly: GCA_012798975.1. GTDB lineage: Bacteria > Bacillota > Clostridia > Tissierellales > Peptoniphilaceae > JBQKLI01. Next base: position 2,740 of record JAAZME010000359.1, on the reverse strand, counting down.
TACAGGACCTAGTAGAGCTGCGGAAAATACCGTTCCGATAGCATCTAAATAAATCGGCAGTTTTAAGACTAAGGCAATATTTGCCCCTACAATATTGATGGCAGCAGCAAGGGCTGCGATAGTAATTTTTAGCGTTTTATTATTTTTCATTTTAATTCTCCTCTGAAGCTATAATTTGATTTAATATCGGCTCTATTTCTTCCTTTTTACAATCAAAAACCTTCTCTATAAATAAAGAGAAAAATTTCAAAGGCTTTGTTTTTTCTAAGACAAAAGAATTCTTCGGTCTTTTCCAAAAATCGAATTCATCAACGATGGACTCGCCGATGGACTCCCCTTCTGTCGTAATCGTGGTGTAAAAAGGTCTGCCTTCGCAGACAGATCTGTCATAAAAATAAGCCACAGCAAGAGGATCGTTAATCACACAGCCGATAACCTCTTCTTGTTTCCAGTGGAAATTAAAATAAAATCTTGTAATTTCTTCGATCAGACTTCCCAAGTCTTCATTCAAATCTTTCATATACTCTAAAATATTCGGAGTCAATACAATTTTTCGGGTCACATCCAGTCCGACCATATAAATAAGCTTGTCTTTTAAGCTATCTTTCTTTGAAAATGCTTCATAGACAATCTTTGCACTATGGGGATCGCACCAGTAATTGTACTCTGCAACAGGAGAACAGTTTCCATGGCTTTTAAAGGTTCCGCCCATGGATACAAATTCATCCAGCCCTTCTAAACAATCCGGATAAAGTTCTAATACCTTAGCAATATTTGTTAAAGGGCCTAAGGCAATAATGGATACCTTCTCTCCAGAAGCTGCTGCAATCTCCAGCTGATCTCGAATAAGCCCTGCTCCATCTTTATAAAGCTTTGATTCTTCCCCTAATGATATTTCTGTCTCTCCAAGTCCGTCTTGTCCGTGGGTATCTCTCGCATCCACATATACTCGTTTTAAGGGTTTGTTCTCCCCGATATATACGGGAATGTCTTCTCGATTCATCTTCTTTAAAATCTTTAGAGCATTCTCAGCTCCTTTGTGGGCATCTACATTGCCGCATACCGTTGTAATCCCTAATATATCTAATTCTTTTGATTTTACAGCCAGCATTAATGCCAGTGCATCATCTATACCAGGATCACAATCAATAATAACCTTTCGTGCATTCATTCTCTAATCTCCTTTCATTTTTGAGATACTTGGTTTTTTATACTAGGAAGTTCTCGAACTAGTCCGGATAATTATCCGATTTTACAAATGCAATAAAAAGTTTATCATAAAGAAAGGCAAATATCATCATTCTTTTCTCCTCACAAAAAAACCACTCTATCCTTTCATCTCTATATATACTGAAAAGCTCCGAAACACCATAACTCTTCTATCCCTTATATAGCAAAGAAAACAGCATCTTTAAAATAAAGATGCTGTCAATGTGAAATCTTATTTAGTTTTCAAATTCTCCCTTTACAAACTCGCCTTTGAATAATACCACTCTTTCTGGAATCCTTCTTGCGATCACATGAGCCGAAGATTCACCTTTTACAAATAAAATATCCGCAGAATCTCCAATCTTAGGCCAAATTTGATTTCCTTGATCATCTAAAGGCGTAATCCCGCCAGTGGCTGCCTTTAACGTCCTCGAGATCGAATATTCATCATTAAAGTCGTGGATCTGGCAGGCAGTATTGAGCTTTTCGATAATATCGCCTGTTCCAAAAGGACTCCAATGGTCGTTAATATTATCATTAACTACATTTACTTGTACCCCCTCGTTGATATACAGCATAAAGGGAAGGGCGGGTCTTTCTAAAGGCTGTGTGGTATTAATGGAAATTCCGTATTCCTTAAACTTCCTCGCCATTTTCTGTCCTTCATGAAAACTTATGTCTCCCAGGGATAAGCCGTGGCTGATCGAAACTCTTCCCTTCATATTGTAGTTTTCAATATACTTGAAAATCCTCTCTATTTCGTAGATCCCAAGAGAACCAGGACTATGAAGATGAAAATCCAGAGGTCTGTTGTATTTTTTAGCCAGATCAAAAGAAACTTTCAATGATTTTTCAATATCCTTATCGATCTTGCCAGGATCTAAGCCGCCTAAGATTTCGATTCCTTCTTTTAATGCCTCTACTAAAAATCCTTCCTCATAAGTCTTCAGGTTTCCATGCTGGGGAAACGCAACCATATCGAAGTCCAGTTTGTGACGGTTGTTTTCTAATACTTCTCTCACAAGATGATAATTTTCAAGACCTATAACAGGATCTATATTTACCTGAACCTGAAGGTAAGTTGCTCCGAAACCTGTGATCAAGTCGATTAAAGCCTGAGCTTTTTTGGGCGTATCTTCCAAAAAGTCTTCTAGAAACTCTTCCTCTTCTTGAATTCTTTCCGCCACTGAATTCATCGGAATTACAGCTTTCCAAGGACCGCCGAAATGTCCTTTGTCTAAATGAACGTGATTGTCTTTAAGTGTCGGCAAAGCAAGATATCCTTTTGCATCCAAAGCTTTCCCTTCTGCCTTACCGCTTTTTTCGATTTTCACAATTTTTCCATCTTCTATATAAAGATCTGCAAGTTCTGTTATTGTAGAAGTTATTAATCCTTGTTCTTTATAAAAGCCCTTCTCTAATTTTACATTTTTAATCCACATACTTCTCCCTCTTTTCTAATTCTCTATCGATCTTATTCATTTTGATAAGACCTAGTGTATCCGCTAAAATCCAGCCGATAGGAATCGCT
>JAAZME010000091.1 GCA_012798975.1 Gallicola sp. | reverse complement strand
TAAAACAGAGCTGTTTCTAGAATGTGTCATCATTAAAACTTCGCCCTGATCGTTAGTAGAAAATGATAAAGCTATCTTTCCTTTAATATAAATAAAGGGCGGAAAATTTTCTTCTTCTGTATAGAAGATTTCAGAATTCACATACATACTTCTTGTAGCCAAATCATATATCTGATAGATAGCTTCAGCAATTTTTTGAGAAGGAATATTTTTACCATTTACCCATTTATTAATATATGAAATGTCATAATCCAGATAAACAGCTAAATCCTTCATTTTAATCTCCGTAATACTCATAAAGTCGTTCAGTACTTCTGAAAAGTTTTTATGTTTCATAAATCCTCCTTTATGTTATGGATTCGATATTGCTGATATATTGCATAAATTGAATAAGATCCACTTTTTCGATAAATAAAGAATTATTAAAATCCTGCATTGTGCATCTTAAATTATTCACCATTTTTTGATCAATTACATTTAGATAAGGTTTTGTGAATTCATCCAAATAGCTAGGATCTTTTTTTATCCAGCAGCGGCGATTGTTTACCATTACAAAGATACTCATTTGACGTACTGAAATCGGAAGCATTTTTTCTTGTAATAAACTAAAATGAATTCTATCATTTTCTATGCAGGCATTATAGATGTCTGCTTTGTAATGCTGCCATTCTGTGTCATCTAACTGGAATTTATATTTCCCAACTATAATTTCTTTCTGCTTTACTTTTCTTATGAGAGACGACTTTGGTATCAAGATATGAATCGGTCTGTCTTTAGCAATAATTTCATATAGATTTCTGAGCTTGCGCAATTCTAAGGCTTCCTCTTTAGAAATATTCCTGGTTCTGATGAGATGATTGAGAAGATGTTTAGAAACAAACATCGATTCCAAATAAGTCGTGAAGATAATTATTTCATTATTGGGATATAAACAGGATATCAAATTCGAATATTCAAAATATTTATCTTCTGAAGAAGTAACAATTTTATTCTCATCTTTGAAAAACAATTCATTTCTCCATTTATATTCTGTTAAAACACGATAATCCGTGGAGTAGGAAAGAAGGAATGTCTCATTGTCAATAGTTTTGTTTAATAAAATTACCCCATCTGTGCCTCCTGCTACATCGATATAGATATAATCGCTGCTGTTCATTGTCTTCGTCTGATAAAAGTCGATATTATAAACAGTCATTTTTCCTAGAAGCGCAAATATATGAAACCGGTCTTCACTATTCATCAGCAAATGGCCATCTGGCGGTAGAAGAACTTTTATATTATAAGTGATATCTTTTGCTGCAGTAGTTTTGTCAAGATCAAATAAAAACTCGCGCATCATTACAGTAAAATTAACAGAGCAGTAAATAGTAACAGTTGTCCGAGTATTCGGGATCAGTTTACTGATGATGGATAAAATTGTTTCTGTAGTCCGGTCTTCTATGAAGATATATGTATTTTCTGGGAAAGTTTCTTCGCTTTCGGCTCTCTCCATATTGAAGCTGTCTCTTAATAGCCGATACACAACAAAATGAACACTTACTTAGTTTCCAAAGGTAGACGGCGCTCAAGCATATCCCGAAGCTGTTCTTCTTTATGGAAATACCATATCTTTTCTGTGAAAGCATCTGCCATCATCTGAAAAAGAGTTTCCGCTGTTTTTGCTGAAGGCAGCAGTTTTCCTGTAGACCATTTGCTGATATAGCTTACATCGTAGCCGATTCTTTCGCTAAGTTCCTTCGGTTTCAGTTCGGATATTTTTATTAAGTTTGAAAAAATTACTGAAAATTTCATAGAATCACTCTTTTTCTAAATTATACTAGGGATGTTTTTCTTTCAGGTTTTGAGAATAAAGTAATTTTACGACATAATAAGAAAATAATCAATAAAACTTTTGACTTGAATCAATTTATATTGTTTTCATTATAGAGCTCTTTTGATTATATACCCATTTAAGGCACTTCAGATTATGAATAATTGAAGTTATAAAATATTATAAAAAAAAAGCGATATCTTTCGATATCGCTACTGGTGACTCATCGGGGACTCGAACCCCGGACACCCTGATTAAAAGTCAGATGCTCTACCAGCTGAGCTAATGGATCATATGGCTGGGCTGACAGGACTCGAACCTGTGCATGCAAGAGTCAAAGTCTTGTGCCTTACCGACTTGGCGACAGCCCAATATCTGGCGCACCTAGGAGGACTCGAACCTCCGACACACGGATTAGAAGTCCGTTGCTCT
>JAAZME010000271.1 GCA_012798975.1 Gallicola sp. | reverse complement strand
TGAAGGTGTTGTAGTAAGCTATATTCACGGCGGCAGAATCGGATCTATTATCGAAATCAATTCTGAAACAGATTTCGTTGCAAAAAATGATGATTTCCAAAATTTCGCAAAAGATATGGCAATGCAGGTAGCAGCTTCTAATCCAAAATATGTTAGAAGAGAAGAAGTTCCTTCAGATATAGTAGAAGAAGAAAGAGAAGTTTTAGTCAGACAAGCTATGAATGAAAATGCTGAAAAAGGTATGGACGAAGCGAAATCAAAAATGATTGCTGAGAAAAAAGTAGAAGGAAGATTAAACAAATTTTATGAGCAGATCTGTTTATTAGAACAGCCTTTTATTAAAGATCCATCAGTAACTGTACAAGAATTATTAACAAATCTTGTTGCAAAAATTGGTGAGAATATCCAAATCAGAAGATTTGTTCGTTATGAAGTAGGCGAAGGTCTTGAAAAAAGAGAAGAAAACTTCGCAGACGAAGTAGCAAAACAAATGGGCAACTAAATAGAAACTGGAGGCTAGGAGCATTAACTGTTTTTAGCCTTTTTCTTTGCTTTTCTATATTGCTAAGCTTTAAAATATATAAGAATTTACAAGTTCCTATTAATTACAACTTGAAAGGAAGGGTATTTATTAATAAAATAACAATTAAGTAATAGCTATATAATAATCAGAACATTCATAGATGCGTTAGACCGTTATGTAAACGATTGTACATATATTTTCCTGGTGCATTGTGAAAATAGATCGATAGGATTAAGCGATACATGGAAGCTGATATTTATAGCTTAACTGAGAGGAGGCTGCAGTAGAGGAGAAATTTTATATTTGTATTTGAAAAAATCTAAACAAAAATTCATATCATCCGATATGAATAATATTCTTTATTGAAAAAGGAGGTCAATATGGAAAGCAAGAAAAACGGTTTCATTGAGAGTTATTTTAAGCTGACAGAAAATAACACCGATGTCAGGACGGAGGTTATTGCTGGTTTAACTACATTTTTAGCAATGAGTTATATTCTAGCTGTAAACCCCATGATTTTGGCGGGCCCTTTTGAAGGTACCCCAGACTTTGCTAAATATTTTAGCGGTATTTTTATCGGTACTTGTATCATTTCTTTTATCGGTACGATGCTGACAGCGTTATATGCCAGACTGCCCTTTGCCCAAGCACCTGGTATGGGATTAAATGCATTTTTTGCATATACAGTTATGCTTGCAATGGGATATACTTATCAGCAGGCATTAGCCGTTGTATTCCTTTCAGGGGTAGCATTTATTATAATGTCCTTAGGCGGTATACGTACAGCAATTATGAATGCAATTCCTGAAGCTATTAAAGGAGCTATAGGACCTGGTATCGGATTATTTTTGACTATTATCGGTTTGAAAAACAGCTCCCTTATCGTAAGCAACCCTTCAACACTAGTTGGTATCATTGATTTTTCTCTACTAGGATCCGCTGGCGATGCAAATGGTATGGTATTTGCTGGTGGAATGCAGTATGAAGCTGCTGCTTACAATACTATGATAAAATCTGCACTTGTAACACTAGTTGTATTAGTTGTGTTAGCAGTATTACTTTCCAAAAAATTTAAAGCAGCAATGCTTATAAGTATTATTGTCGGAACTATTATCGGTTTTCCTTTAGGTTTATCGACAATGACTGAGATGATGGGACTAGGACAGCAATTCAGCAATTTCTTTGAAGTATCGTTCTTCAATATGGATCTGCCGGGACTTTTATCAAAGGGGGATACACCGCTCACATCTATATTCAATCTCGTGATGCTTATTATCGCCTTTGGTTTGGTTAATCTCTTTGACACCATGGGTACCCTTCTAGGGACCGCCAGGGCAGCAGATCTAGTCGATGAGAAAGGGAATCCTATCCGAATGGAAAAAGCATTATTGTCAGATGCTATCTCAAGTGCAGGTGCTGCATTAGTAGGTAGTTCTACATGTACAACATATGCTGAGTCTGCAGCGGGGGTTGCCGTTGGTGGTAAAACCGGACTTGCATCCGTTATTACAGGAATATTATTCTTAGCATCATTAATCCTTGCACCGATTATAGGACTTGTCCCTGCAGCTGCAACAGCTCCAGCGATGATATATCTTGGTGTTTTAATGATGAAACAAATACAGCATGTTGATTTTTCAGACGTGACAAATGCTATACCTGCATTTTTAACAGTTGTAATCATGCCTTTTACATATTCCATTGCAAATGGGATAGCCGTTGGTATAATAAGTTTTATTTTAATAAAATTATTCTCTGGCAAGGCTAAAGAAGTAAATTGGATAATTACTATAATTGCTATATTATTTGTAATACGTTTTGCGTTTATGGTATCTGGCTAGAAAAAAAGGTCTTGTTTCTTGATGAAATAAGACCTTTTTCTATGTTTATCCGTAGTATATCTAATATGGAAAGACTTTCTAAAGATTGCAATGGATGAGTGATTAAGATATAATATTTTTTAGGTTAAATAATAAATAAGCCTGTCTTTTTGGCAGAATTATTTTTTTAAATAATAAAATGAATTTCAGATATAATATTATAATGAATGTAAATGGAGAACTTTGGTTCTTCATTTATCTTATGTATAGGAGGGTCTATGGAACTCGCATATAAAAGGGTCATAATAAAATTAAGCGGTGAAGCACTATCGGGCAATAAAGGATATGGATTAGATGACGAAGTCATCGATCGTATCTGTATGGCAATACGTGAAGTACATACAATGGGATTGGAAATAGCAATCGTTGTTGGGGGTGGAAATTTTTGGAGAGGACGATCTAATGAAAATATAGATCGATCGACTTCAGACAATATGGGAATGCTTGGAACTATAATAAATGCATTAAGACTTCAGGCATCGCTAGAAAATCTTGGAGTGGAAACCAGAGTTCAAACTTCTATAGAAATGAGGGAAATTGCAGAGCCCTATATCAGAAGAAGAGCAATTCGCCATATAGAAAAAGGAAGAATCGTAATTTTTGGAGCGGGTGCAGGTCTTCCATATTTCTCAACAGACACGACCTCAGCTTTAAGAGCAGCAGAAATTAATGCAGACGTTATATTAGCTGGCAAGACAGGTGTTGACGGTGTATATGATTCAGATCCAAATATAAATAAAGATGCAGTCAAATATGATGAATTAAGCTATATTGAAATCTTAAATAAAGGATTAGGTATCATGGATTCTACTGCAACCTCTTTATGTATGGATAATCATATACCTCTTGTAGTATTCGGCATCGATGTTCCAACCAATCTAGTTCGCGTTGCAGTAGGCGAAAAAATAGGTACTGTCGTTAGATAAATTTGAAAGGAGATAGAGTTATGGTACAGGAAGTATATAAAGAAACAGAAGAAAAGATGGAAAAAACAATCGCTGCATTTCAAAATGAATTGACTGCGATAAGAGCAGGGAGAGCAAATCCACAGCTGTTAGATCGGATGACTGTCGATTATTATGGCGTACAAACGCCTATAAATCAGGTAGCAACAATCTCTACACCGGAGCCTAGATTGTTAGTTATTCAGCCTTGGGATGCTTCTTTAATCCCAGCAATTGAAAAAACTTTATTGGGTTCAGATCTAGGAATCACTCCATCAAATGATGGAAAATTGATACGTCTGCCTTTTCCTCAACTTACTGAAGATAGACGTAAAGAATTAGTTAAAGTAGTAGGCGCTGCTTCTGAAAAAGCAAAAGTTGCAATTAGAAACTCACGCAGAGATGCTATGGATACTGTTAAAAAACAAGAAAAAGCTTCAGAAATAACAGAAGATGAAAAGATACAAGCGGAGCAGGAAATTCAAAAGATCACTGACACCTATATTGAAAAAATCGTAGATATTGTCAAGGTAAAAGAAAGTGAACTAATGGATATTTAATTTTGGAGAAACAAATGGAAAATGCTGAAATACAAAAACAAATTAAAAACAATTCAGTGCCGGTCCATGTAGGAATTATAATGGATGGAAATGGAAGATGGGCCAAGAAACGCCATCTTCCACGTATTTCAGGTCATAAAGTCGGTGCTGAGAGAATTGAAGATATTCTCGAAGAATCAGTAGCGTTAGGTATTCAATACTTAAGTCTATATGCCTTTTCAACAGAAAACTGG
>JAAZME010000361.1 GCA_012798975.1 Gallicola sp. | reverse complement strand
TTTTTTGAAGTTTTTTTGAGTTTTTATTATTTTTAACTTTTAATCTCTTCAAATTAAAAGGCACTCACTCTCGAGTGCCTAATCATAATACCAAGCCAAATTTAATTTGTCAAGGATTTATTTCATTTTTTCGTAAAAAGTTTTATAAGCTCTGTAAGTCATGTATACATCCGCCTTGCTGGTAAGTTCTATAGGGGCATGCATGGAGTGCATTGCCACTCCCATATCTACTACTTCTGCACCATGTTCCGCTAATATATAAGCGATGGTTCCTCCGCCGCCTTGATCTACTTTCCCTAACTCTCCTGTCTGCCAGATAATGTCATCTTCCTTGAATATTTGTCTTATCTTGTTCAAATATTCTCCATTGGCATCATTGCTTCCGCCTTTGCCGCCTTTTCCCGTATACTTCGTAAGAGTTACCCCATGGGCTAGCTTTGCTGCATTGTTTTTTTCCAGTACTTCTGGAAAAGTAGGGTCAAAAGCTACTGTTACATCTGCTGATAAAACATTTGAGGCAGCTAATGCTCTTCTTAGATAGAGATCATTGTAGTCGTTGGATAAAGCTAGAAGCTCTGCAACTAGATTTTCAAAGAATTTGGCATTCATTGAAGTATTTCCAACAGATCCGATTTCTTCTTTATCTACAAAAAGAGCAGCAGCTGTTTTTTCTGGTTTTTCGATTTCCAGAATTGCTTGCAGAGAAGTATATGCACAGACTCTATCATCCTGGCCATAAGCTGCGATCAGCCCTCGGTCAAATCCCACATCTCTTGCCCTGTCTGCTGGCACTACTTCCAGCTCTGATATTCTAAAATCTTCTTCTTCGATATCGTACTTTTCTTTTAATAATCGAAGAACATTCTCCTTTACCCCTTCATTCTCGTCAGAAGATTCCGCTATATGACCAGCTATAACATTTAACTGTTCCGCTTCAATTCCATCCGCTAGCGATTTCTTCATCTGGTCTTTTCCGAGGTGGATCAAAAGATCATTGATAAAAAAGACAGGATCCTCTTTATCGTTTCCTATACTGATTTCGATTTTTTCTCCTTCACTATTAAACATCGTTCCGTATAATGCAAGAGGAATGGTTGTCCACTGATATTTTTTTATTCCTCCGTAATAGTGAGTTTTAAATAAAGCAAGATTTCCGTCTTCATACAATGGTTCCGGTTTTAAATCCAATCGGGGTGAGTCGATGTGGGAACCTATGATGTTCATTCCCTCCCGCAGATCGTTTCCCAGCACCATTAAAACGACGGCTTTATTTTTATAGTTATAATATATCTTTTGATTTTTAAAACTGCCTTTAGAAATTTCTTCAACATTAATAAAGCCTTTCTTTTCTGCCTGATTAATAATTTCTTTTACAGCCAGCCTTTCCGTTTTTCCTTTGTTCAGAAACTCTTTATATCCTTCTGAGAAATCCATTAGTTTTTTTATTTCTGTTTCATCTAATGATGACCAGATGTTTTTATCATACTCTTTCAAATAATTCTCCTTTCCTCTATCTCTTTACTTTCTTTTTGAAATGATCCATCCATCGGATAACAGAATCAATCTTTAAAAGATAAATCCCGAATATATAGATCACTAAACCGACAAGGATGGCTCCAGACATTGCTATTAAAACCTGCAGATTCGAGTTGCCAATATAAGATACAATTGTTTCATAAATATAATGAACTGCTACGCCCATAGCCGCTGCTATTATAAATAATTTGCAAAAATTAATAATAGAAGTCTTATAATGTATATCCGGAATTTTCTTCTTAAAATGATACATAAAAAGTACAGCAGATAAAATTCCGGCAAGTCCCTGTGCTAAAGCCAGTCCTCGGAAACTAAGAGGTATGATTAAAAGAAGGGCTAACAGCACGTTGGAAACCGTATTGAACACTACGTTTATAAAAGGAATCACCGAATCTTGAAAACTGATAAATAATCGGTTGTAGAAAACCTTCAGTCCATTTCCCAGCATACCGATAGCATAACCAATAAGAGCTGCTTTCGTCATTTCAGTATCAAGAGCTGTAAATTTTCCTCTTTCGTACACAACTTGAACGATAGGAGTTGCAAGAGCTATCACCCCAATCGATGCAGGAATAAGGATCAATGCAATGAAATCCATACCGTCTCTTACCATTTTTTTGATAGAAGTATAATCTTTTTTATTAAAGGCTTCTGATAAAAGCGGAAATAAAACCGTCGAAATCGTCATCACGAATAAATTCATAAATGCGCTGAATAATCTGTAAGCATTATCAAGTACCGACACCATACCCGTTTCTATATTTGTCGCCAAAGCATTTGTAACAAATACATCTATCTGCGCTACTCCTTGCAAAAGCATTAAAGGCATAAACATGGACATCGCGTCTTTCATATAGTCCGACTGCAGATCCAGATGGGGCTTATAAGCAACATCCTGTTTTCGCATAAACGGAATCATAAAGATCATCTGTGCAACTGCACCTAAACTCGTTATAATCCCCAATCCATATATTGAAGCCTCTTTCCCCATAATCAAAAGGTAGATGTAAAACACAATATTGTTAATAATACCTACCGCTGCATAGGGAGCAAAAATAAAATTCGACTGCTGATAAGCTCCTAAGCAGATAGAAACTCCTAAAAATATAATGGAAGGAGAAATAATCCTTACCAGATCTACAGTGATATTTTTTATTTCTTCGCTGAAACCCGGCGAAACAAGATCGACCAAAAGTCTAGCACCTATAACACTTATAATACTCAAGACTATATTCGAAACAAGAACAAGAGTAGAAGCATTGTTGAAAAAACGATTCTTTCCTTCAAGACCTTCCTTCGTCTTCGCTTTGTCCATTATAGGGATGATTACCATGACGATTGAGGCATTTAGGAGAACGGTGCTTAAAAAAGCTATTTTATAGGCTGAATTGTAGGCATCTGTTAAAGCGCTCTGCCCAAAGCTATAGGCGATTAAGGATTGTCTTACAGTACCCATTATTTTAGAGATTATTCCTATTATCGCTACAACAAAAGAAGCCCTTACAACATTATTCTTCATACTTCTCTCCATCAACATTTTTATTCATTTAAAACAATATCCATTAAGTCAATTTCTTCGATTTCGCAGCTTTCGATGGGTACTATCCTTTTTCCAACTTCGTAAAAACTTTCCGCTTCATCGCTGCAGTAGTATTTTACCGAACCTTTTTCCTTTCGTTCCGCAGCGTATCCCTTTTCTGAGACAACTTTCTTTACTTCTTGTGCCGTCTCATAAGCAGGATTTATTAAAGCAATACGATCGCCGAGGACTTCTTTTATAACCTCTTCCATCACAGGATAATGAGTACAGCCCAAAATGATAGATTCCACGGAGGTATCGACAAATTCCTGCAGATAATAGCGGATAATCCCCTTTGTCAGATCTTCTTTTGCCATTCCTTCTTCGACAACCGGCACAAATAAAGGACAGGCTTTTGAATGAATTATTAAATTTGGATTTAATTCCAATAGCGCCTTATTGTAGGCTTGTGATTTCACTGTGCCTTTCGTTCCTATAACCCCTACTCTGTTTCCAGAAAGATTTTCGACACAAGAGGCTGCACCTGCTTTAATCACACCGATTACCGGTATATCCAGCTCCTGCCTTAAATAATCCAGCGCAAAGGCAGTAGCAGTATTACATGCGATAACGAGTATTTTTATTCCCTTGTCTTTTAAAAAATGAGCAGCTTCCATCGAATACTGCATTACGACATCCTTCGACTTTCCTCCATAAGGCACTCTGGCTGTATCGCCGAAATAAATAAAATTTTCATGGGGAAGGGCTTTTTTTAACTCCAACAGCACCGTAAGTCCTCCTACCCCGGAATCAAATATTCCAATACTGCGATTGTCCATAGTTCCTCCTTATATCGTTTTAGCTTTAAAGACGATTGGATAATCCTCTTTTAATTCCTCATAGATCTCATTTCGTTTTTCAAGGGTGTTTGTAATCGCAAAGACCGTTGCACCAGAACCAGACATTAAAACCACATCCGCTCCTAAAGATAACAGTCTATTTTTAATATCATGTATCTTCGGATATTTTTCAAATACTACCTTTTCCATTGTATTATAGGCGGATTCACGCAGGGCATTGAGGTCTTGATTTTCTATAGCAGAAACCACTTTTCCTATTTTACTTTTTTCAGAAGTTTCTATGTCTTCGTAGACTTCCTTTGAACTGATTTCTCTGCCATTATTTACTATAAGAACCCCCTCTGTCTTCAAGGGAGATATTTCTTCAAATATATTTCCTACACCGGTTGCTCTTGCGGTTTTTCCCATAAAAAAATAAGGTACATCAGCGCCGATTCCAATTCCGATTTCCATCATCTCTTCTTTGCTCAAGTTTAATCCAAGGATTTCATTGAGACCTTTTATAACCGCCGCAGCATTTGAGCTTCCTCCGGCAAGCCCCGCAGCAACAGGTATGTTCTTTTGAATATGAACTTTTATTCCCTGCTGAATCCCCGTATATTTTTTAAGAGCTTCCCATGCTTTATGTACTAAATTCGTATGATCTAGGGGAATATTTTGTTTATTGCATTCAATGATGCATTCATTTTGATCTATACATTCTATTTCTATGACATCCTTCAAATCAATTAACTGCATGATAGTATCTATATTGTGATATCCATCTTCCCTTTCTTCTAAAACATCCAGGGATAAATTAATTTTTGCAAAGGAATCTAATTGTATTGTATTCATGTATTCCTCCAAGGTTGGAATTAATAATAATGCCTAAATTATATCATACTCTAGTGCAAATAAAAAAACGACGTTTCCGTCGTTTTTAGCAAAGCTGTAATTCCACTGTAGATGTTAATAAGTCCGAATAAGTATAAGAAACTGTTCTTTCCTTATCGTAGTCGTTATATACCCTTACAGTAAACACGCTAGGAAACACATTATCAATAACACCCTTATTCGTGATAATTTTGTTTCTTCCCTTATCCGCTTTTACGATAACATCTTTTCCAATATTATCCCTGATCTGTAACTTGATAGATTCCAAACTCTTGACAGCTTTCAAATGATCGCCCTCCTTATGGGTCCCATAACTGTATATCTATTGTAACACAGAGTTCGAAAAAAATCAATCCAATATTATACTTGCAATAGATTCCTTTGTCAAGATTAACATCCAAATTCTTCATTCTCGTTTTCAGGGTAGCCTTTTATATCAAATCCGCGTCTTAAACCTGCCGGAATATAATCTACACTGAATCGTTTAAAAGTTTCGTAAATCGCATTGCTGATAACAAAAGTATAACCTTCCATTTCAAATTTTGAATCGCCGTCTCTTTCTTCATCTATAACTATAGAGAATCGAACGCCGCTTCAGGAAAAATTTACAACCTTTAATCGAAAGAGAGTATTTCCTTTATCTAATCTTGTAAGCTCGTCTCTTGCAGCTTGTGTTAAATTCATTTTCATTTTTTTCACTCCTTCATTAATACTATTTAGTAATATATACCCATAAATTGCAAAAAATTGCATCTCGAGCGTATTATTTGTTTTTTTTAAATAATCTCGATTTAAACTTGATTATTTTAATAGATAAAGGTAAAATTAAAGTAGATCAAAATGAAGGAGGTATTATTGTGAAAATAACAAAAGACATGTTAATCGGTGATATTATCAGAACATATCCTGAATCTATAAATATTTTAATGCAAAACGGTTTGGGTTGTGTAGGATGTCCCGCAAGTCAAATGGAGAGTTTAGAAGAAGCTGCAATGGTTCACGGCCTTGATGTAAATAATCTACTAGAACAATTGAATCAATAAAAATACAAGACGCCTTGCGGCGTCTTTTTTATTTCTTTATTTTCTTCTCTTCT
>JAAZME010000222.1 GCA_012798975.1 Gallicola sp. | reverse complement strand
TAGATCTTGATCTTATCTTCTGTAAAAAGCTCCGGCTGTTCTTTTTTCAGTTCTAGAATAATCGAACGGAACAGCCAAAGATGCGTGTTTTCATCCCGATTGATATAGCGGATTTCCTGAACCGTTCCAGGCATTTTCCCCACTCGTCCTAAACTGTAGAAAAACATAAAACCGGAATAGAAATAGATCCCTTCCAAAATATAGTTTGCAATCATGGTCTTCATTAAAGAAAGGACATCTTTCTTCTCTAGAAATTCATTATACAAATCTCCGATAAACTTGTTTCTAGCCAGAAGTCTTTCGTCGTCCTTCCACTGATAGAGGATATCTGTTCTTTCTTCCGGCGAAGCGATCGTATCGAGTATATATCCATAAGACTGGGAATGAATCGCCTCTTGATAAGCCTGTATGGTCAAGCAAAGATTCACTTCGTTTGCTGTAACAAAATCTCCCACATTGGGAAGGTTCGCAGTCTGGATGCTGTCTAGAAAGATCAGGAAAGAAAGAGTCTTGTCGTAAGCTCTTCTTTCCTCTTCTTTTAAATTCCTGTAATCCTTGATATCCTGGCTGAGATTGATCTCTTCCGGGATCCAGAAATTATTCATAGCCTGTCTGTACCAGTCGCTGGTCCAGCTGTATTTTATATTATTAAAATCATTGAGATTTGTTGTGTTCCCATTGATCATTCTTCTTTTTGAAAGTTCAATATCTCCGTTTTCGTTAAACAAACCCCTCTGTTGTAATTTTTCCATATTTCCTCCTAAGACGAACAAGAATCGCATTCTGCTACTTCTAAAGATTTGCTTCTTACATAGTAGACAGTTTTAATGCCGGCTTCCCATGCTCTGATATAAATATTTAGAAGAGTTCTCATGGTGTATTCTGTAGTGATATAAATATTGATCGACTGGCTTTGATCCATGTGTCGCTGCCTAATTCCTGCAATTTCTGCAACAACTCCCTGATCGATATCATGGGCGTTTTCATAGAGCCAGAAGGTTTCTGGAGAGAGTCCCGGAGCCACCCTTGGAAGGATGGATCCTTTCTTTTCTTCCAAGAAATATCGGCTCATTACTGGATCTACCGCTGCAGTTGTTCCTGCAATAATCGATGTGGAACCTGTCGGTGCGATGGCCATAAGGTAGGCATTTCGAAGACCCTTTTCGGAAACTTCTTTTTTGAGTTCCTGCCACTTGTCCGAATCATATCCTCTTAAGTCGAAATATTCTCCCGTCTGCCAGTCAGAACCTTCGAAATAAGAATAGCTTCCTTTTTCTTTCGCAATATTCATGCTTGCTTTTATCGTATAGTAATTGATTTTTTCATACACCTTGTCTGCAAACTCTCTATGGGCTTCTTCGTCGCTCCAGCGGATGCCTTCTTTGACTAAAGCATGATGATAACCGCTGGTTCCAAGACCGATGGAACGGTATTTTTGATTCGTCACTTCCCCGTAGGCAACCGGGTACTGATTCAAGTCGATTACATTATCAAGCCCTCTTACAGCTGTTTCGATAATTCGTTCTACTTCCTTATCGTCTTTTAAGTCGATTCGGTCAAGAACTAAAGATGCAAGATTGCAGACTACGAAATCTCCAGCTTTTGTCGTGTTTACAATAATAGCATCCCCATTATCATCTTTTATTTCTGTAGAAATCGTCTCGATCTCCTTCATATTTTGAAGGATCTCTGTACAAAGATTCGAAGAGTAGATCATACCCTTGTGCTTATTCGGATTTAAACGGTTTACGATATCCCGGTTAAAGGTAAAAGGTGTGCCTGTTTCTACCCAAGACTTGATGATAATCCTTACAAGATCCTTCATTTTAATTACACGTTTTGAAACTTCAGGATCTTCTACACAGTCCCAGTATCTTTCTTCCCATTCTTTTCCATAGGAGTCTTCAAGACAGTAGCCTTTTTTCACCATGATTTCATGGGGATCAAAAAGATACCAGCTGCCGTTGATATTTTCCTTTGCCATCTTCCAGAAAAGATCCGGATAACAGATCGCAGGAAAAACATCATGGGCTTTCATCCGGTCGTCTCCGTTATTTGTACGAAGCTGCAGAAACTCCGGCAGATCTCTATGCCATGCATCTAGATAGACTGCTACAGAGCCTTGGCGGACCCCCAGCTGGTCTACAGCTACCGCAGTATCGTTGGCGATCTTGATCCAGCGGATCACTCCTCCTGCTACTCCTTTAAAACCTCGAATATCGGAACCTGTCGCTCGAACTTTACCAAAATAAAGACCCATGCCTCCGCCGTGTTTCGAGACTTGGGCGAAATTATCGATAGAACGGTATATCCC
>JAAZME010000330.1 GCA_012798975.1 Gallicola sp. | reverse complement strand
TTGCCATGGCAGCATAAGTCTGATTTCTCACCATGCTTGCAAAGACACCTGTAAACAGAAGTACAAACACGGCAGCGGCGGCGATATACCGCATAAAAGGGATGGTTTTTTTCTGAGAGTAGGATGACTGAAAGCGGTCTTCTTCTACATAATAGATCCGGTCTCCGATCTTCATATCCTTTTTTCTTTTTATTCGATGAACCCTGCCGCCTTCATCGAGAACGATAGCGTATTTTTCCGATAGTTCTAGTACAATTGCTTCATTATGCATAGGTTCACCTCTTAATCCAAAGGATTAATTGTTCATATTTCTTATAGAAAACAACAATGATGGACAGGATAAATACTTTGCTGCCTTTTATAATCTTTTCTGTAACATTTTGTTTTGTCGAGATCAGGCGGATCGGCAGCCGTTTTTTTTCGTAGATAAAACCGGTTACTTCCCCATCGCTGCTGGATTTTTCGGAAATATCAATGGCTCTTATGCGTGTATCTCTATGCTTTGGAGAGCTTTCCACTAGATGCTCAAAAGTGATGGAAAACTGCTGGAGCTCTTTTGCCCATTCTATGATTTCTTCTTTCAAAGGATTGTCGTTTTCAGGATCTTCTCCGAGAAAGATTCCCTGTTCTTCCAGTTCATCGATAGAGGCAACCTGCTTATCTTTTTGTTCTTTCTTTAGCTGATTATACAAACGGCTTTTGATCACAAGTTTGGCAAAGGGCAGAAAAGGTCCTTTGTCTAATTCGTATCTGTGATAGGCCTCTTGAAAGGCTTCCATGGCGATGGACAGATACAGGTCGCTGTCAGCAGATACGTATTTCCCGGTAACATCGCTAGTGGATTTTATAATAAAACCGTAATGTTGTTTAATCAAATTATCCATATCATTATTGTTCATTTGATCACCTTTCTATTGAAAGACTCTCTTTTAAATGATTTCTGAACTTGGTGTTAATAGATTTACAGTATCTACCCCGGGAATTTCCTTTAATTTCATTGCTAATATAAGCTCTTCATGGCTTCTGGAATTTCCTTTGATTTCATAAACAAGTTCGAAAGAGTCTTCTAATAAGTTTTGTGCTTTTAATTTTGATGCGTTGTTGTATTTCATTATTATATCAGATAATACAGTTACATTGGATTGGCTTCCACGTACAACCAATAATAAATTTTCGCTTTTTTCGCTGTTATCTCCTGTTGCAATCATCAAGATACTAATCATTATAGAACCTATAATACCAATTCCGAATGTTTGAGTAGAACAGATAACCCCGATAGCCATAGACCAGAATACAAAGCCCAAGTCCCTAGGGTCTTTCGTATTGGTACGGAAGCGGACGATAGACAAAGAACCCATCATACCTAGAGAGAGTGCTACATTGTGTCGAATAATACTCATTATTAGAGTAGTTACTAAGGCTAGCATTACCAATGTAATGTTGAACTTCACATCGTACACGATTAGGCTGTGGCTTTTCTTAAAGGTAATAAACATCAGTCCAGACAAAAGAAGAGCCATTCCTAAACTAAGAAAGATTGCCTCCAAACTGATGTCGGGAGCGTTTTCCATACCAGACTGTTGTAAAAATTGATCAATATTCATAACACACCTCTTTTATATTTTTAGTAGTAAAATTCTTCTAATAAGGATCTGGAGGACCCAAATTTGCTGACTTTGCATTTTTCTAGATTACACTGGCTAAGGGCAAATTGTATTTGGCTAAAGAGAAATTTTTCGAATTTCACTTCAAGAATTGTTTTTCGAAGGGGCATTGCGTACTGATAGTTCGGTTCTTCCTGATAAAGATCTGTATTCATATGCGTATAGCGAAGACGGTTATCCAGAGTGATTCTCGTATTAAAGTTTGGATGGGTAAAGGCGCGCCTTGAGTATTCTACAAGAGAAATGGGACGATAACCCATAGAATGGCCCAGCTCATAACCTAATTTTGCAGTAGGGGAATTGTACTTTAAAAGAGGCGAAAAATCTCCCTCTTGGATGCGTATCGCATCCTCTTTTGTTATAACTACACTGTCTTTGACTTGATGGCCGTTTAACTTTCTCTTGAGTTCGAATTTTGCAGTTTCATCCTTCGTATCATAGATACGGATTCTCATACGTTTTACGAATTCCTTCTTTTTCATCTTGCCGATATAGTCTTGATTGTCGATAGCATCGAAGTAGACACTTCGAACGCGATACCCGTTATAACCGCCATAAGCATCCGGCACGAGTATTTTGTTTAATGCATCTAATAGATATAGACGATCTTTTAAATCCACCATATATTTAAATTCTCGGCGGGATACGGTAATGGTCTCTTGATTTTGTAAAGCTTCCATAATAACCTCCTATGTAAATTAAATAGTTTGCCCTTCTACTACAATATACAAAGACTCTTTTTGATTTCGGTACCTTTTTAGAAAAAAATTTATAAAAAGTTTACACAATAATCATAAATGTATAGAAATATAGAATAATTGTTAACTTTAGTTAAAGGAATTTATATTAGAATATACAGAAGGGATAGAAGACAAGATTGTTTATATAAAATGGTATAAAAAAGAAACAAGAAAACAGAATAAATCAAGAGATATAAGATATATAGAGAGATCGGAAAAGAAAATACCACTTACAAAAATGGTGTAAAGGTATAGTGGAAATAACAAAAAAGAGAAACTTATAAAAACGGTTCAAAGGACTTCGTAAAAAAATAAAAAAAGAACGGCTGTGATCTTGTTTTTCACAGCCGTTTTATTCTTGATATTTCGTTATAAATAGCAAAGATTATCTTATTTTGCCTGGATATTTAGCTCGTTCTCCGCCTACAAGTTTTGGTCTCCATTTCATCGCAGTTACATGGGCTTTTCCGATCTCTTTAATCTTTAAGCGCACTGGAATCTGCACATATCGAATATGCATTCCAATAGAAGTATCGCCAATATCAAGACCTGCATAAGCGCAGATATGTTCTACCATAACAGGATCTTCTGCATGTTCGTATGCAGCCACTGCACAAGCACCTCCTGCATGAAGATGAGGAATAACAGTAACCTCCTCTAGATGATATCGTCTGGCACATTCTCTTTCTACAACTAATGATCTATTGATATGCTCGCAGCCTTGGACTGCAAGATAAATTCCGCGTTCTTTTAAAATGGGCAAAATTGTTGAAACGATAGCTTCTCCAACTTCTTGACTGGAGTTTTTTCCGATTTTTGAACCAAGCACTTCGCTGGAGCTGGCACCTAGTACAAGAATATCATGTTCTCTTAAATCAGCTTCTTCTAATAATTCTTCTAGAGCAGCCGTAACTTGTTCTTTAATTTGATCCATAATCATTTCCCCCTTTGTATAATTCTTCCTATCTTTAGTATAAACCCTATTGGCAAAATATAAAAGGATTTAAATCAACTTTTTTGTTTTTTCCAAGACAAAAGAATGAGAGATTTTAGACGTTTCTCAAAAAAGAACAAAAAGATTATAAAAAAATAGTATGAGAATAGTAAAAATATTGTATTTATTAAGAAAGGGGGAGTTAAAAAAAGAGTGTGAGAGATTAAAAAAAAGAGTGTGAGAGTGGGGAGAGTGGAGAGGGGAGTTATGGAAGAAACATGGGGCGTGTTTCGTTTATCATATTAGAACAAAAAAACTTAAGATCAGTGCCGGAAGAATCTAATGCTTCTTTTTAGAGTAATAAAAGAAAAAGAGATGTGAAAAATACTTGCTGTTATGGTGCTGGAGGGCGGAGAGGTGTACTTATTCTACAAAGAAAAAGCTGTGCTTTTTCCTCCAACTCTTCACTCTAAAACTCTTCACGCTTTTAGAAGGTTTTTTAAAATAAAAACGACACGGTTTCCCGTGTCATTTTAAATCGATATAATGTACCTTTTGTAATGTTTTTATAAATTCAGATAATCTTGGATAAAGGGGTTCGGCTTCTTCACCGAATTGTTCTTTTACTTTTTGGCCGATATCATAGATAGACGTTTTTCCATCGATATGAGTCCAGATAAAAGAACCTAAAGGATCTAATTGAATCTTTGACTGAACAGGTTTTTTTAAAAATTTCTGTCCAAATCGGTTGAAGATTCCTTTGTTTTCTACAAGAATAGTTACATTGCCCTTCTCTTCCATGGAAGGGTGAAGCTTTTCCGGTACTAAATCCAAGAGGTTTTGTCCCTTACGGTCTTTTCTCATATTTCTTATTCACTACGAAAACAAGATAAGCAGTAAGAAGAGCAAAGAAGATCAATCCTCCCAAGTTGCCAAGATTGATGCCGGCTCCCGTCTGAAGATTGATTACATCTGCTATCGTTCCATTCGCAAATGGAATAATTGCAAAGATAGCCAAAAGGATTCCGATTAAGCCTTCTCCGGCAATTAAACCGGATGTAAACAAGATACCTGTAGTAGTTGCTTCTGTTTTTTCTTCTTCTGACTTATGTTTTTTCTTATCTACATAAAGACGAACAAGTCCTCCGACCATGATACCTGATGATAGATGGAATGGAAGGTATAAACCTACGGCAAAAGGAAGTACTGGAATTCTTAAGATTTCAGCTAATACTGCAATAGCAACTCCTGCAAGAACGAGAAGCCATGGAAGGTTTCCGTTCATAACTCC
>JAAZME010000114.1 GCA_012798975.1 Gallicola sp. | reverse complement strand
GGTTCGGCGGAATAGGTCCTGAAGTGATAATATGAAGTCCTGGAACTTCCGGTATCATTTGAATTCTGCTTCCCTCTTCTCCGCTATCCATAAGGATGTTCGTTAGGCCATTGCTCTCTACAACTTCAAAATATTTATGAATCGTTGGTTTTCTTAAGTCTGCATCGATTAATAAAACTTTTTGATCCGCATGCGCCATAGTGATCGCTAAGTTTACCAGCACTGTACTTTTTCCTTCATCGGGATTGGAAGAAGTCATCACGATAGACTTGATGTTTTTATCGATATTTGCAAACTGAATATTTGTACGAAGGGTTCTGAAAGCTTCCGCTGTGGTGGATTTTGGATCGTTTAATGCTATTTTTGTATAGGTTTTTTCTTTTTTATTTTTTCTTGCCATTTTATTTCTCCTTTCCACCGATTACTGGAATACTTCCGATTACCGTAAGACCAAGTTTTTCCTCTATATCTTCCGGTGTTTTTACAGTTTTATCTAGAATTTCTTTTAGTAAAGCAATCATCATCCCTATAATCATACCGATGATAGCGCCTAAGGCTGTGTTTAGAAGAATACGAGGAGCTACAGCGTTCTCCGGCTCTACTGCATAGTCTACGACTTGAATATTATCGATCTTCATGGCGTCTACAACCGTTTCCGAAAAGATAGAAGCTGTTTCATTTGCGATATCTTTTGCTCTTAAGGCGTTTGTATCTCGAACGACGATTCGGATGACCTCTGTATCGTTTACCAAGTTTACATTGACCTTTTCTTTAAAAGTTTCAAAATCCATCTCAAGCCCTAAGTTTTCATTTACTTTTTCTGCTACGGAACGGCTTTTAATAAGCTCTGCATAGGTTCCTACAAGCTTTTGGTTGAACAAGATGTCGTTTACATTAAGATCTTGTTCTGCCTGATAGCCTTCCGGTCTTCCTACTAGAAGTGTGGTAAAGGTTTCATATTGTTTCGGCAAAATAGAGCTGATCCCAAAGGCTGCCCCTGCTCCTAGAGCTGTTAAAAGCAGAATAAGAAGCAATCTCTTGCGTAATATTCCAAATAATTCCGATAAACTGATTTCTCTTTCTTCCATTCTTTCCATCCTTCGTTTAATTATTGTTTGTCTGCTGCTGGTTTGTATTTGTGTTTGAGTTTGTATTATTGGCAGGGGTATTTCCTTCTACCGGCTGAACATAATCTCCGATAACATATCCTTCTGCTCCCCCGTCTGCAGTTCTCACATGATACCACTGAGTGTTGTTTGCTCCTGTTTGGGTATCAAGTACTGTAAGTTCTTCTCCATTCATAACAGTTCGGATAATCGCAGAGTTTGTATTCATCTGCTGGCGGATAATAAGGGAGTCTGCAGTAACTCGTACTCTTTGAGTTGTATTTGTTTCAGTTTCTTCATTTTCATTATTTTGAGTGTTAGCAGGCGTTTCTGACTGAGGTTCCACTGTTTCTTTTTCCAGAGCTTCCTTGCCTGTTTCTTTAATCGGTACATATGTATCCTCTTCTTGCTGACAGGCCGTTAGAAAAAGGACAAGGGATGCTAGCATTATGAACTTTTTGACTTTTTTCACGCTTTCTCTCCTATATTCTTTGTAAAATATTTTATAACTAACTAATATCATACCAAAAATTTGTTGAAAAATCTTTGAAATTCAGCTGTTTTTTAAGTTTTTTTGAAATTTTAATGAATTTTTTCAATTTTAGTACATTTTTTATATGTAAAATACGGTTTAATTGATAATGACTGTTGATTTTGATACGCAGATTCAGAAATTCAAGATTATTTAATAAAAAATATTTAACTATTTTACAGTACTGTTTCCTTATTTATCATTATAAAATAAAGTACTATCTCACTAATAGGATAACTCTATTTCTCTTCCAGCATAGTTATTGGTGAAAAATTTGAATCTCTCTTCCCATAATTCACAATTCAACTACGGGGTCTGGGGTACCTTTGTTTGTTTATGCGTCTTTCTAACAATCTTCTTTACTCCTGCTCCTAAAACGTAAAACACTTACCTATGTTCTGACACAAGCTGCTTGCCCGTGTCGTGATCAGTCCTCAGGCTCTCAGGTTGTCCCCCCTATGCCCTATAACCTATTACCTGCTACCTACTTATAAATATTCCAATATCACTTTCCATTGTTCCTCAAGTCTTTCTAAACTATAAGAAGCATTGGCAGGGCTTGTGGATGGAAGAAGATGGGCTTCTCGTTTCATCTTCTTGGTCACGATATCGTAGGACTTTCGTCCATTGCAGAAGATGGCCTTGATGTCTCCTGTTTCTAAGATGGGGCTGAGGTCTGATGGGGTGATGTTTTTCATAGAAACATCCGATGAGCCTGTGATGTCGCAAGCCTCTGCCGCATCATACAAAGCGATACCGTGTTTTAAGATCATGGCTTTCTTTTCTTCTATAGTCTCCGGTTTTTCTTCCTTTAAGAGTCTGGCTAAAAGAGGCCAAAATCGGTTCTGGGGATGCCCGTAAAAGAATGCCGCTTCCCGGCTTTTTACAGAAGGGAAGGATCCTAAGATCAAAATTTTTGAATGTTCATTATATACCGGGTCAAAATTGTGTTGTATCATCGTTTGTTTCTCCTTGTTTTGCAAAAAAAGAGAAGACTTTCGTCTCCTCCTTATTCTTATTTGTTTTCTAATTCTTTTTCGATCAGATACTGGTTTGCTGTGATGATGGCTAGTTTATAGACATCTTTTTGGGAACAGCCTCTGGAAAGGTCGGATACTGGTTT
>JAAZME010000325.1 GCA_012798975.1 Gallicola sp. | reverse complement strand
TTGTCGACTATTATCTGCCCACGACAGTGAAGCTTTTAGAAAGTTATATCGAACTTCAAAACAATTCTCATATTTCTTCCGAACTGGAAGATGCAAAAAGAGAAATCAACCTCAGCTTCAACTCTATTAATACTGCTTATACTCAGATTCTTACAAAACTCTTTGAAGATAAAAGACTGGATATTATGACCGAAACATCCGTCTTGGATTCCGTTCTAAAAATGGACGGCCTCTCCGAAGAACAACCTTAAAAAGAATATCCCTTATCAAAACAAAAGCCAGGTACAACATACCTAGGCTTTTTATCTTTTCTATTCATATATTTAACCGAGACATAATCAACATCTCCCTAACTTAGATGCCATCTATCTTAAGAAGAAAAGGAAATCTTTCTTTCCTTTTCCTCCATACCTCCCCTCTTTCACTCTCCCCACTCTCACACTCTTTTTTATAGCTCTTTTTTTTAGCTCTTTCTTTAGCCCTCCTCCTTTCTAATTGATAATTGTTTTCAAAAATCTTGACTTCTGAAAATCCTGCTGGTATTATAGTCTAAGTGAGTTAGTCAAAACTACTTTACAAATTCATCATTGAGTTAGCGTGCGCTAACCTTTAAAGGAGGATGCTCTATCGCAAAATATCGTACGACTATTATACTATTTGCCGTATTAATCCTATTATCTTTTCTTTCGCTTTTTATCGGCGTACTCGATATGGATTTATCCGGTATTATCCAAGGAGATTTTCAACAACTTGAAGTTTTATTCATTTCCCGTCTGCCAAGACTGTTAGCTGTCCTTTGTACAGGGGTCGGAATGAGTATTGCAGGACTTATTATGCAGCAGCTTTGTATGAATAAATTCGTTTCTCCTACAACAGGAGCTACTATTTCTTCGGCACAATTCGGAATTCTTTTGGCACTGATTTTCATGCCGAACTCTACTTTATGGGGAAGAGCGTTATTTTCCTTTGCCGCAGCACTTATTGGAACTTGGATCTTCGTTTTCTTTGTTCAGAAAGTTTCTTTTAAAGATGTGGTTATGGTTCCTCTTATAGGAATCATGTTTGGAAATATTATCGGTGGCACCACTAGTTTTTTAGCCTATAAGTTTGAATTGACACAGTCCCTCTCCTCTTGGCTTGTGGGACATTTTTCCTTAGTACTTAGAGGGCGCTATGAAATCGTATACTTAATCGTTCCATTGGTTTTTCTTTCTTTTTTCTTTGCCAATCATTTTAATATTGTGGGTATGGGAAAAGATTTTTCTGAAAACCTTGGAATCCCCTATAATTTAGTGCTGTTTTTCGGTCTTTCTATCGCCGCTGCGATTACTGCAAGTATTGTTGTTGTAGTAGGAAGTATTTCCTATATCGGACTAATTGTTCCAAATATCGTATCGATGTTTAAAGGAGATAAAATAAAGGGAACCTTAATCGACACTGCACTATTTGGCGCCTTATTCGTCTTAATCAGCGATATGATCGGAAGAACAATCATTGCTCCTTATGAACTGCCTATCGAACTTATCGTAGGAGTACTGGGAAGTATTATCTTTATCGGTTTACTATTCTATCGACTCAACAATTGCAGAAAGATTATTAAATTCGGTCAAAGAGGATGTATCAGCTGCAGAGAAACAACACTTAAGGAGGTGGAAGAACATTGATGGCAGAATATGAATTAAAAAGAATCAAGAATAAAGCAAATACTCTAAACCAATACAATTCAAAACTTATGGCGCTTGCGCTGCTGTCCCTATTGGCATCTATCATCTATCTTTTTTATTCCGTAGATATGAAATATTTTGAATATGCCATGTCCTTGAGAGCTCCTAAGCTTGTGGTAATGCTCCTTGTCGCCTTTTGTATCGGCAGCGCTTCCATGGTTTTTCAATCGATTATCAACACGACAATCGTAACACCTTGTCTTCTAGGAATGAACGCTCTTTACGGACTGATCCATACATTATTGGTTTTCGTCTTGGGGTCTTCCAGCCTGCTGGTTCGAAATGCGAATATTGCCTTTCTGATCGATGTATCCATCATGGGCGTTACGGCGTCCTTTATTTACAACTATCTTTTTAAAAAGACAAAACATAATGTGCTCTACATGTTACTTACAGGAACCATTATGGCAACCTTGTTTACAAGTATTCAATCTTCCCTCGTTCGTATTATGGATCCGAATGAATACGACAGTTTATTATCCTCTTTATTCGCGAACTTTTCCAATATTAACACGGGAATCATTGCAATCTCTATCCTTTTAATGACTGCAGTCCTTTTCACCTTAAGAAAAGAATTGAAACTTATGGATATCATCACCTTGGGAAAAGATCAGGCTGTAAACTTAGGCGTGGATTATGACAAAACCATTCGAAAGCTTCTTTTGGGTGTTGTGCTTTTTATCGCTATCGCTACAGCAATGGTGGGTCCTATTTCTTTTTTTGGGCTTATCGTAGCGAATCTATCGCGACAGTTATTTAAAACATACCGCCACCAGTATTTGATACTG
>JAAZME010000195.1 GCA_012798975.1 Gallicola sp. | reverse complement strand
GGACACAAAGAAACCTGTTAAAGCTAAAGCTTCTTCCTCTCTTCCTTTACCAAATAATTTCAAGAAAGTTTGTGCCATTCTTTGCGCTGCTCCTGTTGCTTCAAAAATTTGTCCCATCATAACTCCAAAGCCGATAATGATACCAATACTTCCTAAAGTACCGCCAAATCCAGTTTTAATAGCATTAATAACGCCCAGAGTCTTCCCATCATCAAGCAATAAGTCCTGCATGGGCATACCGCCCACAACTCCAGCTACTACTGCTGCAATAATTAGGGCTAAAAATGCGTGCACTTTTGTTTTTAACACTAAGAAAATCAGCAATGCTATCGCTACTAAAAGCCCCACGAGCATCTGAGTTCCGTTTAATCCACCTACCATAATTTTATTTCCTCTCTATTCACGATTAAAATTAGGAGCATATTTTGCTGCTAATTTCACTGCTTCAATCATACTGACAGCAGAAGCTGTATTTTTTCCTGCATGGCTATAAGCTGTTCCATGGTCCACACTTGTTCTTAAAAAAGGCATAGAGTTCGTAATAGAAATCGTCTTCTCAAAATTATAGGTCTTTGTGGCAATATGTCCTTGATCATGATAAAGACTTAATACTGATGCATATTTTCCTTTCAAAGCCAAGTGAAAAACAGAATCCGCTCCGATAGGTCCCACTACATCGTAACCCTCTCTTTGAGCTTGTTCGATGGCCGGCGTTATTTCTTTTACTTCTTCCCAACCGAAAAGTCCATGCTCTCCTGAATGCGGATTTAATCCAGCTACGGCCATAGTCCCTTTTACACCAAGTCTTTCCATCGCTTCGGTACATCGTTTAATATATTCTAATACCCTATCGTATGTGACTGCATCTAAAGCATCTCTTAAACTTAAATGGCGTGATAAGAAAAACACTCTCAAATCTTCCACTTCAAACATCGTAAGAGGATCATGAACGCCGGATATCTCTTCAAGCATTTCTGTATGTCCAATATAAGGAACATCTGCTGCTCTTAGAGACTCTTTATTGATGGGCGTTGTAGCGATAGCATCTACTTCTTTTGCCATAGCAAGCTCCCCTGCTTTTTTAATATAAAGATAAGAAGCTTTTCCGCAAAGAGCATCTACTTTTCCAAATTCAAAGGGACCTGTTACAACCCCTAAATCCATCATGTCAATTGTTCCATACTCGAATTTAGCATTTTCTACATCTTCTACAATGTTTATTTTTAAATCTAAACCTGTAATTTCGATTGCTTTCTCTACGACATAACGATCTCCAACAAGAAACATATTACAGATATCATAAAGAGATTTTTCTGCAAAAGTGTACATTGTAATTTCCGGACCTATCCCCGCCGGATCTCCTAGTGGTATTCCAATAATTGGTTTTTTCATAATATCCTCCTAATTAAACTTCAATTTCTCAATACAATCTTTCATTGTATTTTTATCTCCAACCATGCCGCCTTTGCTGATAATATGAAGGCCTGGTTTTAAACCGCCGATCATTTTTCCATAAGCTGCAAGAGGTACAACTTCTTCTAGTATCTCTATACCCGTAGATCCAAGTTCATCTGCCATTGCTACTGTAATATCGCCGCCGCTCAGATAAACACCTGCAAAACTCAAATCTTCCATTAAAACATTTTTTGCTATTCGTCCTAGCCCATAAGAAAGCATCAGAGATAAATCATCAATATTCATTCCTGATTCTTGTGCGATTGCCGATAAATTCAATCTATCCTTCGGATTATGAAAGGGAGTTGTTGTTATTAGTAGATTATCTTCTTTTTTTAGCAGTTTAAATGCTTCTTTACTAGCTCTCCCAATCTCTTCTTTATAAAGATCATGTCTGACAAGCTTATTTGGATCAACTTCTAAAATGTTTACAGGATACTCTATAATCGTTTCCCGTATCTGCTCAATCGTAATATCAGTTACCGAGCCTACAACCATCAAGATTTTATCTAACTGTTCTGACCTTTCTTGAAATTGTCTTGCTATCTCCATTGTAAAAGGACCTGGATCTATTGAGAAAAAATCTTCTCCTGAAAGGATAGCCCCTGTTGCTATTTGATTTAAATGATAATCGGTAACACCATCAAATAGAAAAAGTTTAACTCCTTCTTTTTTCCCTGACTTTAATAAAGAAGCAATATTTTCTTTCCCTTTTTCTATATCCTCTAAAAAAATCGATCGAACTTTACCCTTAAAATCTTTTTTAAACAGTTCTTCAACCCTTGAACTTTTCACAGGTGCTTTTGTATCTCTTCCAGCATCCGTATTCAGCAATAAAGAACCATTTACAAGCATTATCCCGTTCACAACGATTCTCCCCGTTGCCGGATAAAAAGGAGCTGCTATTCCGATAAAATCTTCTCCTAGCTTATCAAAAACAGCATTTAATTCGACACCTAAATTTCCTCTTAATGTGGAATCTACTCTTTTACTATATAGACGGATATCTTCGTCCATAAATTTATCCATCGCTTCTGCTACTGCATCGTATGCATCTTTCTTAAGCATTGCTCTAGAATCTGTAGTGTATGCCAGAACACTCATATCTTTAGGCAACTCCTGATCTAAAGTTAAAATACTTGCCGCTTGAAGACCTATCTTCTTCATTAAAGAACAGTTTGCATTTGCGCCTGTCAGATCATCTGCTATCATTACGACCTTTGACATAAGATCCCCCTATACTTTCCAATAATCTGTATGATTTTTTACTAAATCTTCTTGTGCTTTCTTTGAAAGAGAAAGATCGGTAACTATACAATCCATATCCGTTACTGAATAAACATAATTAAGATTGATCTGCTTCCCTTTCGACTGATCCACTACAAGAACAGTCTTTTCAGAAT
>JAAZME010000300.1 GCA_012798975.1 Gallicola sp. | reverse complement strand
ATCCAAAAATGCGGATCATGATCTCCATGAGAATGTTCTTCCTCATTGTGTCCCTCTTCATGTGCATGATCGCCATGCGCCTCCTCTTCATGGCCATGTTCTTCTTCCTCTTCATGATCATGAGCTTCTTCTTTTCCTGAAATAAGATCGATGTTTTTTGAAGTATCGATAATATTAAGATTTTCCTGAGAATCTTTAAACTTCTCAAGCCAGCTCTCCAAACCTGCTCCATTAATAATTAAAGCCTCTGCCTTCGTTAAATCAGCGATTTGTTTCGCAGAAGGCTCCCAGCCGTGAACAGAATTTGAAACAGGCATGATGTTTTTAACTGTAAATATATCTCCCGCTATCCTCTTCGTCATATATTCTAAGGGATAAAATGATGTGTATATCACCTTTCCGGAATCTGTAGTACTGCTCTGTTCTTTTTTACCAGTTGTTTGGCAAGCACTTAAAACAAATGCCAATACAAGCGCTATGACGATAAGATTTTTTCTTTTCATTATTTCCTCCTGTTTTTTAATGCAAATAATTCTCATTTGCGTTTAATTATAAAATACTTTATAATTATTGTCAATGAACATGAAGGAGTATTTATGAATACAGAATTGAAAGATTATTTAAAAAAGAAAAACTTAAAAGCTACTAAGAATCGGATTACGATTTTAAAATATATCAACAAAAGAAGAGACCCCTTTTCTGCCGAAGATATAAATAAAGATTTAATGGATCAAAACCCGATAAATCTGTCCACTATTTATAGGACCTTAAATATTTTCTTAGATAATGATATTCTCCAGAAAGTTGCTGAAATAGACGGAGTATTATATTATCAAAAATTACAAGAAAATCACCAGCATCAGCTTATCTGTACAGAATGCAAAGCTGTTGTTCCTATAGAAAATTGTCCGATTGCAGAATGGAAAGATTCCTTAGAAAAGATGACCGGCTATCAAATAGCCAGCCATCATTTAGAACTTAGAGGACTCTGTCCGAATTGCCAGCGAAAAAAATAAAACAAATATAATATTTCCGTTGGTTTATTACAGATACTTTTTCTATTTTATTATTCTTTTGGCGCCCAGATTTTTTCGATTTCTATAGCTAGACCATCTTCTCCATTCGTTTTGGTAACGAAACGAGCTGCTTCTTTCGCATCATAAGAAGCATTTCCCATGGCATAGCTTCTTTTTGCCCAACGAAGCATCTCTACGTCGTTGCCACCGTCGCCAAAAGCCATTACCTCAGTGTCTTTAATGCCAAGAATTTCGCACAAAGCTTGAAGTGCCTTTCCCTTATGGACTCCTGAGCCGTTGATTTCTAGATTACCTGGCATCGAAGAAGTCATTTCTATATCATTAAAATCTTTTAACTCTAGGAACAAGGATTCTTTCTCTTTTTCCTCCACATCTAGAACATTTATTTTTTCTATTTGAAGATTTTTCAATTCTTCCACAGACTGAATCGGATGAATCGCCTTCTTTAATTTTCTCATAAATTCATCTGATAATTCTGGATTTACAAAATGATTTAATGAATCCTCCAGCATATAGGATTCTCCCTCAGCGTATATTTCATATCCGCCGCCGTATTTTTCAATCAATCCAGTGAGCTTTTTCAGAGTGTCATATTCTAGGCCATTATTATAAATCTCTTTTTTCGTAGAGACATCAATGATCCCTGCCCCGTTTGAAACAATGGCATAGTCTACTTTATAGAGCTGTTTTATAACATCTCCCATGATGGAAAGGGTTCTTCCGCTTGCAATTACAATTTTTATCCCTTGCTCTGACGCCTTTTGGAAGGCTTCTCTATTCCTTTGAGATATGGTTAAATGATCTGTTCCCATCAGGGTCCCGTCTAGATCTGTAACAATCATCTTAATAGACATATTTCCTCCTATTATGTGTCTTCATTTTTAAACTTCTGCCACTCTTAATTTAACATAAAAAAGCTTTCTCAAAAACATTCTTTTTTATAAAACAAAAGACCAGAGCAGTACAAACTGCTCTGGAAATTATATCTATAACACTAAATGTATTTGTATCTACTATCTGCTGATTTTCTTTTTAATCTCAGCTATTAATTCCTGCAAATCCATGCCGGTATTTTTGCTCATCATTTTTATATCTGCTTTTTGCACCATTATTCTTGCTAATGGGGTTTTAAGCTTTGAAAACGCCGGGTGGATATCTTCCATTTCCTCTCTTAATTTTGGATACTGCTGGAAAAGCTCTTTTAATTTTGTATTTTCATTAATAGTATCCGCTGATAAATTCCCAGAGATTTCAGTATTTTCTTCATCCTTTTTAACATTCTTATGAGAGTCGCCGCCCCAATTCAGTAGTGTTTGCGTACCTTCCAGCTTTCGTATATGAGAAGCATCCTGCATCATTTCTAGAACACCTTTGAATCGCCCTTCTTCATCTCTCACAGCTGTGTAATGAATGTAGATAAATACATCTTCTTTATTAATCCAAAATTCTACTGTATCTTCTTCGCCGGATCTAAATTTCTTTAGGATTTCTTCCACGATATGAACGCTTGCTCTCGGATGGCAGTTTTTCACATTTCGGCCTATAACATTTTTGCTTAGAGGAAACACTCTATGTTTTGTATCTGAATAAAAGCGTACAAGTTCATTTTCATCTACATAGGATAAATCCACCGGCAGATGCTTAAAAATTAAATTGATTTGTTCAAGAGAAAGCTTTCCGGTTGCTACGTCAAGCTCTTCTGGTTTTTCCGATCCGATATTATATTTGCTTAATAAAGAAGCTAAATCCTTAGCAAAGGGCGAGTCTAGATTTTTTTCCTCTTTTTCCGGCTGTTTATTGGTGCTGCTTTCCACTTCAATCCATGCAAATCCGATTTCTTTATCTCCTTCAGCCATCTGTTTAAAGTCTTCACCAGAAAGCATCGATAAAGCAGTAGGATACAGTACAGATTCTTCCTTTTGCAATAAATCTTTTAGATCTTCTATAATCGTATTTTGAAGTTTAATAAATTCTTCTTCCTGATTTTCATCTAATAAATCTCTGGCTTCTTTTATTTCATCGCGAACAAAATCGTCTAAAGTCCACATCGTAGTCGTCGGCCGGTCAAAACCTTTCTTTTCCAATGTAGCATATAGCTGATTTTGTTTCCGTGAAAAATGTTTCTTAATTTCATCTAATTTATCATAGATTTCATACCATTGATTTTTGATCACTGGATATTGAACTAAATCTTCGATGGAAGAAATAATTTCTCGTATCACATCATTTTCTCTGTAATAACACATTATCGGATGATTCTTATCAAGATCCGGCCTATCTGTATCCATAATTCCTTTAAACAAATTAAGCATCCTTTGGATGTCTTCTTTTTGGCATTCATCGTCATCGATATGCTTTAACTGCTGTTCTGCCAAAGCAATTTCATAAGGCTTGATTTTGCCTGCTTTATTTAGCAATTCTTCTTTTGCTTCTTCCTCTGTAATCTCTCTTCTATTATATCTATTGCTGATTTCAAAGATAATTTCTAATCTCTTGTTGTCTGTTTTGGGCAGGTAATTTTCCATTTCCATAGAGTTAACTCCTTTTTAAGTTATCATTCACTAACATTATAACCTAAGTATAAGAGAATAAGAGAAGCAAAACTATGATTTAAATCATAGTTCGATAAAAACACCTATAAACAGGTGCTTTCCCGAAATGTTTTTTTATTTTAGAGCATCTCAATAAATGCTGCAATACGAGTATCTACTTGTCCACTGTCCGCTGTAGAATAATCTGTTTCTAATTTCATATAAGGAATCCCTGCATTTCTTACAGCTCTTTCCATCTTCGTCGCTTCAATATTAAAAGTATGACAAGCTTGAAGGATTACTTCGATGACGCCATCTACCTTATATTCTTTAATGGCTTCTAAAGTATGATCCATTCTTCCATCATTCGGTGTAAGAACTGAGCAGTTTACCTCAAGATAACGATCGGATATAGCCCGCATAATATCCTCTGCTTCAGTATCGACCATCTGCATTTGAGTTCTCTCTCCGCCACAATCGTCTCTATAAACAATCACTCCGCCATTCACTTCAATAGGACCGCCTATTTTTTCGATGACTCCGCTCATTGGACAGCCTGTTATTAAAATTCTCTTCGCATCTATGGATACAGGCCTCTCTCCTCTTTCGTACTTCTCCTTTGCCTCTTTCGTGAACTTTCGGATCGCTGCTATTTGATCTTCTAGCTTAAAGGAAAATGTACCCTTCATCACTTCCAAAAGCATATCTGTTCCCACTGCCATAGGAGGCTCCGCTTTTTGTATTTCAAACATTTCGATAAGAGCTTT
>JAAZME010000157.1 GCA_012798975.1 Gallicola sp. | reverse complement strand
TTAAATTATTATATGACAGATCTTTATGAGTATGTTGGATTCGACGAAGACGATGAAGATTACGATGACGAAGATTTTGATGATTATGATGAAGATATCTATGAATTCGTAACTGAAGACGATGATATCGAAGATATCGAGTAAATGATCCGCTAAGTAAGAGAGAGTAAATAAGGGAGCAGGTAATAGATACTAGGCAGTAGGGATTGAAAACTTTTGAGCCATTAGCTCAAAAGTTTTCAATCCCTATTTCCTATAACCTACAACCTGCTCCCTCTTTTTTTAGTCCATATCCTCTCGGATTTCACCTGTTCGATAAGCGTTAAGCAGTTCTTTTAATTCTTCAATTGTATTTTGAAGGGCTTTTCCTTCGTCCGTATCTTTGATTAGAATTCTTTCGGAAAATTTTTCGGTTACATGGACCTTTGGAGTATAGGCGCCGTGGACTGTTTCCATTGTTTCATAATTGGAATGTTCTGCTAAAGAAAGATTATGGGAGTTGAAGGTTAACGTGTAGCCTGCGATTCCTGTTTTTGGCTGATAAGCTTTTGAAATCCCGCCATCGATTACATATACTTTTCCATTTGCGGAAATGGGCTTTTCTCCATCTTTCATTTTAACGGGAACATGTCCGTTTATTATATGAGATCTTTTAGGATCTAGTCCGAATTCTTCGAATATTTTATCTACATATTTTTCTTCTTTGCTTAATGCGTAATACGGATTATAGTATTCTTCGCGGACACCTTTGTCGTCGACAAATAAATTTTCGAAAGCAGATAATTGGCTTTTTCCAAACATAGGAGATTTTGGACCGCACCACATATACCAGAACATATCGATGGCTTTCTGGCGTTTCAATTTGTGAGTACTGTGCTGTGCCAGACGAACTTGGTTGTCAAAAAAGTCGAGAAGGCTTTTTCCGCTGTAA
This sequence comes from Gallicola sp., assembly GCA_012798975.1. GTDB lineage: Bacteria > Bacillota > Clostridia > Tissierellales > Peptoniphilaceae > JBQKLI01. The sequence goes on along the minus strand of JAAZME010000157.1, from coordinate 2,551 downwards.
ACTTCCCCTTCATATTCAAATGTAGAGAAAGATCCGTCTTTTTCCATCGGTATGCAGCCGTGAACTAAAATATTTGAGTTCATGATTTTATAAACGCTTCCGATATTAAGAAGATATCGGATATGTTTTTGAAGCTTTTCGCTATGGGCAAAAGAAGATTTAAGCAAAGATATAATCTGTTTTTCTTCTTCGGTTAAACGACTCGGGAAATCAGGATCAATAGTGGGAAAATGATCATCTAGAAGAGGATACTCTTTTCCATCCCAATCTGTATAAATATTTCTTTTAAAATCCACTTTGCGGAATACATTTCGATGATCCATGCCAAGTTCTGGATTGCGGTCGATGAGCTGGCTTGTGAGTTTAAACTGGATCATGGAAATGGCTTTGTACATTTTTGCAGTAATATCTTTTGAAAAATTGTCGTATTTGTTTGGAGTCAAGATGCGGGGCTGGAATCTTTCGCAAGGATCGTCCCCGTATGTACTTTCTGCAAAGACAGACAAAGGTCTTAAATTAATCGCATAAGCCGCTTCGATAGATTCATAATTGCTGTAGCTTAAGGCGTTTCGTATTACATTGCAGATGAGAGATTCATTGCCAAGAGCCGCTCCGATCCAGAGAACATCATGATTGCCGAATTGAAGATCGACATTTTCCCGGATCATCAGGATATCGACTATTTTATCGGGGCGAACGCCTCGATCGTAAATATCCCCTACAATGTGCAGGTGGTCGATGCTTAGATCCTGGATAACGTGGCAGATAGTGCGGATGAAGTCAAAGGAAGCGTCGATTTCGATAATTGTATCGATTAAGGTGTTGAAATATTCGCTTTTATTCATTTCTTCGCCGCTTACGTTCAGCATCTCATCGATTAATTCGCGATAATGTCCCGGAATTTTAGTACGTACTTTGTGGCGAGAATATTTTGCTGCAACCCGTTCTAAAACCCTTAGAAGGTTTATAATCGTTTTCCTAATCCAGATAGGAGTAAATTTCTTATTATCTTTCATCAGATTCATAAATTTTGAAGGCTCGTAGATAAGGTTGGACAATTGGTTCTTTTCATTTTCTGAAAGACTGCCGCCAAATTCTAGAGATATTTTATCCCTTGTATTCCCGGAAGCGCTTCTTAAGATTCTGGCAAAGGCATCGTGCTGACCGTGAAGGTCGCTTAAAAAGTATTCTGTGCCCTTTGGCAGGACAGAAACGGCAGTGAGTTCAATAATTTCGCTGGAAGCTTCTTCAATGGTCTTGTATTTTTTTGAAAGCAGTTCTAAATATCGTCGACTTTTCATTCATACTCTCCTTATTATCGTTAAATATGCCTACTTTATTTTATTATATCATTCCTGAAAAAAAGAACCATAGTTGTGATATAATTCCTCTGTAAAAGGGGCTTTATCTCTATAAAGCAATAGTATTTTTAGCCTCTATTTGGTATAATAGTAGCATTATCAGTGGCGAAAAGCCACAAGGAAGGAGAAGAGATGAAAAACAAATTTATTAAATTAATAGCAGCGACGCTAAGCTTAGGATTTTTACTAACAGCATGCGGCGGAGCTGGTGGAAATGGCGGCGGAGGTGCTGATTCAGACAGCATTATTATCGGCGGGATTGCACCGTTAACTGGGAATGTAGCGATTTATGGAACAACAGCTACAAACGGCGCAAAACTTGCGGTAGAAGAAATCAATGCCAACGGCGGTATTTTAGGAAAGCAAATCGATTTTAGAGTAGAAGATGATAAAGGCGATATCACAGAAGCTACAAATGCTTACAACAAATTAGTAGATGAAGGAATGGTTGCTCTATTGGGGGCTATCACTTCTCAGCCTACAGGTGCTGTAGCAGAAATGGCTGTAACGGATAATATGCCGATGATCACTCCTACTGGAACTCAGTTCTCTATTACAGAAGGAAGACCTAATGTTTTCCGTGTATGTTTTACAGATCCTTTCCAAGGAGAGATGCTTGCGCAATATGTAAATGACAATATGCAAGGCAAAAGAGCAGCTATTATGACAAATACTTCTAGCGACTACTCAAACGGAGTTGCAGAAGCGTTTAAAACAAAAGCAGAAGAATTAGGAATCGAGATTGTTGCAGAAGAGTCTTATGGAAACACAGATACAGACTTTAGAGCGCAATTAACAAATATTGCTGGAACAAATCCAGACGTACTAATGATTCCTGATTATTACCAAATTATCGCTCTTATTGCACCGCAAGCAAGAGAAGTTGGAATCCAATCAACTATGATCGGTCCTGATGGATGGGATGGAGTTGCAAAACAAGTAGATGCATCAGCTATTGACACTGTAGAAGGAGCGATCTTTACAAATCACTATTCTGTAAAAGACGAAAACGAAAAAGTACAAAACTTTATTAAATCTTATACAGAAAAAAATGGCGAAGAACCTTCTGCTTTCTCTGCATTAGCATATGACGGAATCTATATGCTGAAAGATGCTATTGAAAAAGCTGGTTCTACTGAGGACAAGCAGGCGATTGTAGATGGATTAAAAGGTATTCAATTCGACGGTGT
>JAAZME010000324.1 GCA_012798975.1 Gallicola sp. | reverse complement strand
GACCTGCCGACGGCGGGAATGTAGATGCCATAGCCGGTGCTACACAAACGTCTACGTTTGTCATAAATATGCTGAATGAAGATATTACAGAATTTATCAAAAGCAAGGGAGGTATGTAAAAATGGCAAATAAAACAAATTACAAAAAAATTGTTGGAGACGGCCTGCTACATGACAACCCTGTGCTGTTTCAAGTTGTCGGAATCTGTTCAACCCTTGCGGTCACAAACTTAGCGATGAACTCCTTAGTAATGGGGATTGCCCTTGCGATTGTAACTGCATTATCATCCTTAACTATCTCTCTTCTTCGTAATATTACACCGAAGCATATCCGTATGATGGTTCAAGTGTTTATCATTTCCTTTTATGTAATCATTGTAGATATCTTTTTGAAGGCCTATATGCCAGAGATGAGCAAGACCTTAGGGCCTTATGTCGGCTTGATTATTACGAACTGTATTATCATGGGAAGAGCGGAAGCTTATGCGATTGCAAACAAGCCATTGCCTTCTTTTGTAGACGGATTCATCTCAGGGATAGGGTATACGATTGTGCTGCTGCTGATTGCTTTTGTAAGAGAGCTGCTAGGATTTGGTTCTCTTTTCGGAATCAGAATTATGCCGGAATCTTTTACACCATGGACGATGATGGTTATGCCGCCGGGAGCTTTCTTTATCCTTCCGATTATCATGTGGCTGGCTTTCAATTACCGAAAAAAGAAGGAAGGAGCTAAATAATGACTATACATCCATTAGTAATCTTTTTTGCATCTATCTTTACGAGCAATATGATATTTAGTAATTTCCTTGGAATGTGCTCGTTTATAGCAGTAAGTAAAGAAATAGAAACAGCGACAGGACTTGGAATTGCTGTTACCTTTGTAATTACAATTACAACGATCATAAACTATTTCCTTTATGACCTTATGGTTTATTTCAATATCGAGTATCTGCGTTTTATCGTGTTTATTATTTCGATAGCGGCTTTCGTACAGCTTTTAGAGATGATATTGGAACGATATATTCCAAATCTCTACTATGCATTGGGAATCTTCCTTCCTCTTATCACTGTAAACTGTGCGATCCTTGGAGTTTCCCTTTTCATGGTTATCCGAGAGTATAATTTCCTTCAAACCGTTGGTTTTTCTATCGGATCAGGACTTGGCTGGGCCTTGGCAATTATAACTATGTCAGGGATTAGGCATAGAATTAATGAAGATGCACTGCCGGAAGGACTGCAGGGAGCGCCTATAACTCTTATTATCACCGGAATTATGGCCATGGCTTTTATCGGTTTTTCCGGAATCGTTCAAATATCATAGGAGGCGGAAAATGAGTACGGTATTAATAACAACAGCGGTAATAACCGGTTTATGTGCTCTGTTCGCCATAGTTCTTACAATTGCGGACAAATATATTGCCGATTATGGAGAAGTAAATCTTATTATCAACGACGAGAAAGAGTATCTTGTAGACGGGGGAAACACACTCCTGGATACTCTGAGAAACGAAAAAGTATTTATACCTTCTGCCTGCGGGGGGAAAGGATCCTGCGGCTACTGCAAGGTGCAGGTTTTAGAAGGAGGAGGTCCTGTTTTAGCAACAGAGAAACCATGGCTTACTCCAGAAGAGCTGGAAGGACAAGTAAGACTTTCCTGCCAGTGCAAGGTGAAGGAAAATATTAAAATCAGTATCCCTGAAGAATTGTTCAATGTTAAAGAATACGATGCAAAGGTAGTCGACATTGAAGTAATGACGGATAAGATCAAGAAATTCCGATTTGAACTTCCAGAAGGAGAAAAAATCAACTTCAAACCCGGTCAGTATATTCAGGTAAAAGCACCTGAATATGATGGAAATGACGAAGAAGTTTATAGAGCTTATTCTGTTGCATCTTCTATCACAGACGAGAAGCATGTAGAAACTTTAATCGGTTTCACAGGGGGTATCTGTACAACCTATATGCACAATTTTATCAATGTAGGCGACGAAGTAAATATCAACGGCCCTTACGGAGATTTTTATTATCATGATGGAGACAGCGAGATGGTTCTTGTAGCGGCAGGTACAGGTTTTGCACCGATTCGTTC
>JAAZME010000237.1 GCA_012798975.1 Gallicola sp. | reverse complement strand
CAAGCTTTGAATCCCATCATCGTGTTAAATGTGGCTGTTTCTACAAGACCTTCTTTAAAACGATTGCGAATCTCTTCATTTGGGATAATAATGTTGGATATCCCAAGACCAGCAAGGTTGAAGGTCTTGGAAGGAGCTGTGCAGGTAATAATCCGGTCTTGCAAACGGGGATCGATATTTTGAAGAACTAAATGTTTATATCCCGGCATGATCAGATCGCTGTGGATCTCGTCGGACACAACTAAAAGATCATTTCTCAGAATAATCTTCGAAAGCTGTTCCAGTTCTTCCCTTGTCCATACCCTTCCTACAGGATTATGAGGACTGCAGAATAAAAGAATTTTATTTTCTTTCCTTTGTGCCGCTTGTTCTATTTTTTCGAAGTCCATAGTGTAATAGCCCTTATCCTCTAGCAAAGGGCAATTGACAATTTTCCGGTTGTTTTTTTCTGCAGAAAGATAAAAGGGATAATACACAGGGCCCATAACAATAATGCCGTCGCCTTCTTCCGAGAAATTTCTTACTGCATTGAAGAAAGCATTTACAACACCAGGCGTCTGAACAATCCATTCTTTTTCTACTTTATACTGATGGCGTTTTTCCATCCAATGGATAACCGCATCGTAGTAGGACTCTGTCGGACCTGTATAACCTAAGATCATTTCGTCGATATAGTTTTTCAATCCTTCTTTTATTTCTGGAGGGTTCTTAAACTCCATATCCGCTACCGAAAGAGGAATAATATCCTCTTCCAGCTCTGGATTATCTAAAAGCATTTGATCCCATTTCATCGATCCGGTATTTCTTCTGTTCGTTACAGTTTGAAAATCATATTTCATTTATCTCTTTCCTTATTCGTTGCTGTTTTCTTGTGTTTCAGCGGGAGCTTCTGCAGGACGTTCTCCAAATGCAGGAGGCTGTATTTTATAGACTCCGTTTTCAAGGAATACTTTTAGATCATGGCTCTCGTTTTCCACTTCTTTTCCATTTATTGAATAGGAAAAAGCCACTTTTGCCACACCGCTTTCTCCCTCCATATCAAATGAATTAAGAGTATAGCCTTTTAAATCAACATTCCGCTCTTCCATTTTTTTAGCATAATCTTCGTAGAGAGGCTGATGGGACGCCACAGGGGTCATAAGATACATTCTCTGATAGTTGTCGCTTTCTAGCCCTTTGAGGTATCGATCTAAAGCTTCCTCGGGCGTACGGCCCATAAGATCTTTTCCTTGTTCTTTTTTAGGGGCTTCCGGCTTGTAATTAAAAATCTGCGGATCGTATCTGCTGGAAGAGTTCCATAATAAATAACTGTCTACCCCGACAGATTGGCTTCCTTGAATCTGCTGAGCAATGACGGAAGGTGTATATTCTATAAAGCCCGGCACCCAGCTTGCTGTAAAAGCTTGTATCCATGGAGTGATCTGTGCAGGATTTGGCAAAGCTGCATTTTTTTCAATACTTGAACGCATTGAGTCTTCTAAAACTCCGTAAGGATTGGCATCCGGTACATCAAACCCGAACCAACCTTCGGTGTAATGGCTTGGGTAAACCATGGGCGCAACTCTGTCTGTATTATTAGAAACTTTTAAGAATCCTTGTCCTATATCATCCGGAATATCTTCCCAGTTTTTCGTCGTTGTTCCAAAAATCGCAGCAGATGTTTTTGCTGGATAGTCTTTTAATTCTTCCCTTGCAAATTGCAGAAATGCTGTTATAGCCGCATCTTTTGGACGCCCGTCTCTTCCCGGGAAATTCGCAATCTCATTGTATGTTCTCGCTCCGTCCGGGAATCGGACATAGTCAAAATGAATCTCATCGAAACCGCGGTTTACAGCTTCCTTTGAAATGGCCACCACATATTTCCAGACATATTCGTCAAAGGGGTTTACCCATGCATTTCCATCATTATCCCGATAGATTCCGCCGCTGTTAAGCTGCATCGCATGTTCCGGTTTCCGATCTGGAAGAATCGGATCTTTAAAGGTTACCACCCTTGCCATTTTGTAGATCTCTTTTTTCTCCATATAATCCAGCAGGGATTTGAAATCATCCTGTGACACAGGTTGAGAAACACCCAGCTCCTTTGCAAGAGGCACTTCGGTTGACCAAGCTAAAGAACCCCAGTCTGTTTTTACATCAATAACTAAAGTATTTACCTCAGTGGCATTTGCAATAGCAAGTGCTGCTTCAAGAGCATTAATATTATCCGGTTTCTCTGCTGTTCCTTCTCCTTGGAGCATCTTCTCGATCTCTTGGGCATAGGCGTCGATTTCTTCTTCGTTAAAAGGCTGAGCCGCCTCGTCAGCAGAAACATACAGACCTTTTACATTTACATCTTTTTCTTTTCTATCTGCCGCTGGAAGAGGAACGTAAAATTCTCCATATTCTTCTTTTCTTTGAGCTTCCAGTTCCTCCACTTCAGCTTTAGAAAGTGTCTTTTCTTCCTCTTGATTACTGTTGTTTTCTGTAACATCTCCCTCTTTCGAACAGCCTTTAATTCCAAAGGCTGCTCCTACAAGAATAAGTATAATTACGAGAGTTCTGATTGTCTCTCGAAAAGGCTTAGGAGTCTGACCTTTTCTATTGTTGTTCTGTTTATTCGGGTTCATAGTTTACTCCTTTTTAACTATTTTTTTAGGCTATTAATTATCATTACCCAAAAAACGGCTTAAGAAATCCTTTGTTCGATCGCTTTTTGGATGCATAAAGATATCTTCTGGCGAACCTTCTTCTTCTATATAACCATTATCCATAAAACAAACTTTCGTTGAAACATCTCTTGCAAAATCCATTTCATGGGTTACAACGATCATTGTCATGTTTTCTCTGGCAAGATCTTCCATAACTTTAAGCACTTCGCCTACCATTTCAGGATCAAGAGCGGATGTCGGCTCATCAAAAAGCAGAATTTCTGGATCCATAGAAAGAGCTCTTGCAATTGCCACACGCTGCTGCTGTCCTCCCGAAATCTGGGACGGCATTGCTTTTGCAAAGGTCCCCATTCCGACTTTATTTAAGTACAGTTTCGCATTCTCTTCTGCTGCTCCCCGAGATCTGCCTAAAACTTTCATCTGCCCTACAACACAGTTTTCCAGTACGTTTAAGTTCTTAAATAGATTAAACTGCTGAAACACCATGCCTACTTTTGCACGATACTCTTTTTCATCGTAATTTTTAGTTAAAATAGAATTCCCGTGAAATAAAATATCTCCGTCCGTAGGTTCTTCTAATAAATTAATACATCGAAGCATTGTCGATTTACCGGATCCAGAAGAGCCGATAACGGAGATTACATCATTTTTATATACATCCATATTAATGTCTTTAAGAACTTCTACATCTCCGAAATTCTTTTTTAAATGATTTAGTTGTAATATTCCTTCCATTAGACTCCTCCTACACTGTCGCTGGTTAATATGATTCTTCTATCTGTATCTAATCTTCTTTCAAGAAGACGGATAATTCTTGTAGTTGTAAAGGTTAATACAAAGTAGATTGCCGCTGTAATCAAATAGCCTTGGAAGGCTTGATACGTTGAACCGACAATAGATCTTGTAACAAAGAACAGCTCTGTTACAGCGATTACATTTAGTACGGATGTATCTTTAATATTGATTACGAACTCATTTCCGATCATCGGAAGGATATTTCGTATCGCTTGGGGAAGCACAACATTTGTCATGGTTTGAGTATGGCTCATTCCTATTGCTTTGCAGGCTTCAAACTGGCCCTTATCGATAGAGTTGATTCCTCCTCGAACAACTTCAGCCAAGTAAGCTCCAGTGTTCACAGAAACGACGATAAACGCTGTTAACAAAATATTTATATCTAAATTAAAGAGCTGCTTGCTTCCATAGTAGAATAACACTGCTTGTACCATCATCGGTGTTCCACGGATGATTTCTACGTAAGCCGCTAAAAGGAAGTTGATAACCTTTTGAACATAGTACTGTCCCGGTCTTTTTTTGCGATTAAGAGGAATGCTTCTTACCACTCCGATCACAAGACCGATCAAGAATCCGATCAGTGTAGATACAACAGCAATAAGCATTGTAATCGCTGCTCCTCGAATAAATAAGGAACCGTATTCTCTCGCCATTGAAACAATAGAACCGAAGAAAGACTGTGTTCCTCCTTCTTCTGCCACATTAAGCATTACCATTTCTTCCATAACCTGAGCACGTTCTTCTTCTCCGATTAAAGATAGAGCATTATTCACTTCTCCAGTTAAGCTGCTTCCTTTTTGGATTCCTACGGCAATAGAGGTGTCTTCTGAAGAAGTATTAAATCCTTGTCCCTGCTCAAATTCCACAAAAACTAAATCAGGGTTTGCTGCAACCGCAGCCATGGCTCCTGGTTTTTCCGATACATAACCGTCGATACGATCGGATTTTAACGCTTCGATCATTGTAGGGAAACTATCTAAAGCAGTCTCTTTGCTGACCCCCGGAATCTGATCGATAACAGAATAATGGAATGTATTCAGCTGTCCTGTAATTCTAGCTCCGCTGAAATCCGCCAAGGTTTTCTTCTCAGCCCATTGGCTGCCTTTTTGAACTACAACCACTAAATCAGAAGTATAATAACTGTCTGAAAAGTCGATCTGCTCTTTTCTCTCAGCAGTAGGACTCATTCCAGCAATAATCGCATCGATTTTTCCTGTCATAACTGCCGGTGGCAGTCCGTCCCATTCATACTTTACAATCTCAAGCTCTAGTCCCAAACTATCTGCTATCTTTTTTGCAATCTGAACGTCATAGCCGTTCGCATACTCGCCTTCGCTGTTTGCTATCGCCACAGCACCGTTTTCATCAGAAGTCTGTGCCCAGTTAAACGGGGCATAGTTAGCTTCCATTCCTACTCTTAATTTGCCCGGTTCAGCTACCTGAGCCGATGCAAAAGATGGAACAGTTCCTAACACTACAGACATCAACATTAAAAATGAAAGAACCAAACTCTTCCATTTTATTTGAACATCATTTTTT
>JAAZME010000169.1 GCA_012798975.1 Gallicola sp. | reverse complement strand
GATATCTGTATCCTTACAGGGGCAACTCTTGTAACAGAAGATTTAGGATATGAATTAACAGATGCTACTGTTGAAATGCTTGGTAGAGCAAGAAGAGTAAGAGTCAGCAAAGATGATACTGTTATTGTTGACGGAGCTGGGGAAGATACAGCTATTGCAGATCGTGTAAACCAAATTAAGGCCCAAGTAGAAAACACTGAGTCTGAATTTGATCGTGAAAAACTGCAAGAGCGTTTAGCGAAATTATCCGGCGGAGTAGCTGTTATTCAAGTAGGTGCTGCTACAGAAACTGAAATGAAAGAAAGAAAACTTCGTATCGAAGATGCTTTAGCTGCGACAAGAGCCGCTGTAGAAGAAGGGATTGTACCTGGAGGCGGAACAGTTCTTATTAATGTAATTCCAGTGCTTGAAGATCTTCTAAAAGAAGTTGATGGAGACGAAAAAACCGGTGTTCAGATTATCTTAAGAGCTTTAGAAGAGCCGATGAGACAAATCGCTGAAAATGCTGGATTAGAAGGATCTATTATCGTTGAGAAAGTAAAGAAAGCAGATAAAGATATCGGTTTCGACGCTTACAACGAAGAGTATGTAAATATGTTTGAAAAAGGAATCGTAGACCCTACTAAGGTAACACGTTCTGCACTTCAAAATGCATCCTCTGTTGCTGCAATGGTATTAACTACAGAAGCAGCTGTTGCAAATATCAAAGAAGATGAGCCGGCTATGCCGCCAAACCCAGGTATGGGATATATGTAAGAAATACTTCGAGCAGAGAGAAATCTCTGCTCTTTTTCTTTGTGCAAAATTTTTTATCTTGACCCGATAATATTAACATTATAGTATTTTTAATATGAGGATAAAGAAAAAAGGAGATGGAAATGATCAACAAAGAATTTAAAGAAGGGATATGCGGAATTTGTCCCGGTGCATGCAATGTTAATATTGAATTTCGGGAAGGGGAAATTTACAAACTCCGCCCCTCGAAAATACATAAACCTTCCGCAATCTGTCTACGAGGATCTAAAGCTGCGGGGATAGTCTATTCCAAAGACCGATTAAAAACGCCCCTCATTCGCAACGGAAAAAAGGGCGAATGGCATTTTAGAGAAGCTACTTGGGAAGAAGCATTGGATACAGCTTGTGAAGGTTTTAAACATGTCAAAGAAAAATACGGGGCAAAGGCCTTGGCGAGCCACATGGGAAGGGGAACCTTTGAACAAAGTTCGGAAGATTTTTTAAAAATTGCAAACCCAGACGGAACAAGACCCGGATTTTTTGCACCGTTAGGTTCTCCGAATAACGGATCCGTTGGATCGCTATGCTATAATGCATTCGGAACCTTCGCTCCGATGACGACATTCGGGCTTAGAGGGGGAAATATTGCTCCTGATTTGGAGAATGCAGAGTTTATTGTAGTTTGGGGAACAAATCCTATTGCTGGTTCTCCTCCTTTCATGTATCAAAGGCTTAAAGCTGCAAAAGAAAAAGGAACGCCTATTTTAGTAATAGATCATTATCATTCGCCTATTGCAAAGTTTGCGGGAGAATCCTTGAGAATCAAGTCTGGAACGGACGGAGCGCTAATACTTTCCTTAATGCATATCATTATAAAAGAAGAGCGATACGATTACCGTTGGATAAAAGAATATACATACGGATTCGAAGAATTAAGAGAATATGCGAAAGAATATACTCCTGAAAAAGTTTCTGAAATTACCGGAATTTCAGTAGATGATATTTATAGTCTGGCTAGAAAAATAACGGAAGCTGATACAGCACTGTTGACTTATACAGGGTTGGAGTATTCGAAATGCGGAGTTCAGACTATACGGGGAGTCTATCTCTTATGGGCTTTAGCCGGAAATCTAGACATACCAGGCGGTCTTCTTTTAAATACAGCTAAAAAAGAAAAACGAATGAAGAGGGTGTTTTATAACGACTACAAGGCGGAACCTATAGGAAAAGAAGAATATCCGCTGTTTGAGGCTCTTTCAGGAAGTCCGCAGTTTTTGAAGTTTCCCCAAGCTGTGTTAGAAGAGAAGCCTTATAAAATTGCAGGTCTTTTAAATGTAGGGGCTTGCATGAGTGTCAACTATCCAAATACTGGAAAAATGGAAAATGCTCTAAAAAATCTTGAAATCTTTGTAACTGTCGATCGTTTCCCTACAAGGGATATGCTTTATGCTGATGTGGTTCTTCCTGCTACCACTTATTTTGAAGACTTGAGCTACGTTACTTATCCCGCCCATGCAAGAATTCGGGAAAAAATCATCGAACCG
>JAAZME010000327.1 GCA_012798975.1 Gallicola sp. | reverse complement strand
TAATAAAGAGGACGACATTGAATCAAAGATATTACAGCTTGTCAGAGTATTTTAAAGAAAAATATGGATTTAAAATATATAAATTAGGAATCGATGGAGGGTTCAGCTGTCCGAATCGTCAAGAGGGTAAAAGAGGCTGCCTTTTTTGTTCTGAAAAAGGAGCGGGAGAATTTACCCCAGATCGGAGAAAAACAATTCCAGAGCAGATTAAAGAACAAAAATCGAATTTAAAACATAAGGATGCAATAAAGTTTCTTGCTTACTTTCAGAACTTTACAAATACCTATGCAGATCCACGCCATTTGAAAAAGCTTTATGACGAAGCTTTAGAACAAAAAGACATTATCGGGCTTTCTATAGCGACAAGACCGGATTGTCTAGGAGAAGATGTGCTGGATTTGATTGAACAATACAATAAAAAAGAATGTTTTGTGGAGCTGGGGCTGCAGACAACTAATGAGAAAACAGCGAGTTTGATTCGTCGAGGATATGATAACTGCTTTTTTTATTGCAGTATTGAAAATCTGAACCAAAGAAAAATTAAAAGTGTGGTTCATGTAATAGCGGGTCTTCCAGGGGAACAAAAGGAAGATTTTCTAAAAACAATAGAGGATATCAAAGATCTTGGGATCTGGGGGATTAAATTCCACAGTCTGTATATTCAGAAGGATTCTGATCTTTATTTACATTACAAAAAAGCTTCTTTTCCGCTTTTGGAAAAAGAAGAGTATATAGATTGGGTCTGCGATGCGTTGGAGCGGATACCTGCGAGTATGGTGGTACACCGTTTAACAGGGGATGCAGACAAGAGTTTATTGTATAAGCCGACATGGTCAGCGGATAAATTATCGGTGATCGGAGGGATACAAAAAGAACTCAAGCTGAGAAAGAGTTTTCAAGGGAAGTACTATGCCCAAGAGGGCGAAAGGAGCAAAGAATGAAATACAACATAGGTCTAGATGTTGGATCGACGACGGTTAAACTCGTCGTCTTAGATGAACAGGATGAAATCAAATACAGCATTTATAAGCGTCATCTCTCCGATGTGGAGGAAACAGTAAGAGAAGTAGTAGTAGATGCTTATAAAGAAGTAGGAGATGGAGATGTTACCATGATGGTAACAGGATCCGGAGGGATGTTTGTTGAGAAATATCTCAAGATTCCTTTTATACAAGAGGTGGTTTCGGGAACGACAGCTATCCGAAAATATATTCCCGACACCGATGTAGCTATCGAACTTGGGGGAGAAGATAGTAAAATCACCTACTTAAGCGGAAATATCGAGCAGAGAATGAACTCGATCTGTGCGGGAGGTACAGGTGCTTTTATCGACCAGATGGCTTCTCTTTTAGAGACAGACGCTTCAGGGCTGAATGAAATGGCGAAAGGTTCTGAAAAAGTATTTCCGATTGCATCGAGATGCGGCGTCTTTGCGAAGACAGATGTGCAGGCGTTAGTGAATCAGGGTACAAGCAAAGAAGATATCGCTGTCTCTGTATTCCAGTCTGTAGTGAATCAAACCATTTCGAATTTAGCCTGCGGAAGACCGATTAAAGGCAATATTGCATTCTTAGGCGGCCCTCTTCATTTCCTTTCTGAACTAGGAGAGAGATTTAAAACTACATTGGGCGAAGAAGCTAATAATTTTTATGCTCCGGAAAATTCTCAGCTTTTTGTAGCGATGGGTGCAGCCCTTGCTTCGAGAGAGGAAGAGGCCAAAGCCTTTAAAGATATTATAAAAAATATCAATAAAAAAGTAGAAATCGAAGGGGATAAGAAAAACGAACTAGAGCCTCTTTTTAACAGCGAAGAAGAAATAGCAGCCTTTAAAGAATCTCACAAAACAGGAAAAGTAAAATACGGAGATCTCGAAAGCTATGAAGGAAATCTTTATTTGGGAATTGATGCAGGTTCTACAACGTCAAAAGTGGTATTGATTGACGAAGACCAGAGAATTCTCTATTCCCATTATGCGAATAATAAAGGAAAACCTCTTGAGCTTGTCATAGAAGTGTTGAAAGAGATCTACAGCAAGAAACATCCGAATGCTAAAATTCTTTCTTCTGGAATAACAGGATACGGGGAAGACTTTATAAAAGCCGCTATCAATATTGATGTGGGAGAAGTAGAAACTATCGCCCATTACCGTGCAGCAAAATTCTTTGATAAAGACGTTGATTTTATTTTAGATATCGGTGGTCAGGATATGAAAGCCATGCATATCTCGAATGGAATTATCGACTCTATACAGTTAAACGAAGCTTGTTCTTCTGGATGCGGATCTTTTATTGAGACATTCTCGAAATCTCTTCATATGGGTGTAGAAGAGTTCCAAGAAGAAGCCTTAAGATCGAAACATCCTGTGGATTTGGGTTCTAGATGTACTGTGTTTATGAACTCAAAAGTTAAGCAGGCTCAAAAAGAAGGAGCAACGGTAGCCGATATTGCTGCAGGTCTTTGCTATTCGGTTATAAAAAATGCGATACAAAAGGTAATCAAAGTCCGCGATCCTCAAAAACTAGGAAAAAATATAGTAGTACAAGG
>JAAZME010000135.1 GCA_012798975.1 Gallicola sp. | reverse complement strand
TGTCGTATAAACTGCAGTAGGGGTCTTTTTTATAGGTCCCTCCCGCTGCCATCGATCTTGCAAGACATCCTCTGCCGCAAAAAGCAGACTTATTGCACTCTCTGCATTCATTTATCTCAGTATCCAGCTTATCCTTAAATTCTTTTAATTTTTCCCAGGAGCTTTCTGAATCTTCTAGAATATTTCCCAGCTTAATATTATGCATCATATGACAGGGAGATAAATTCCCTTCTGCATCTACACTGATGGATTTTTCACCTGCTCCGCAGTTTTCCTTGCAATAAATTTCTTCTTGAGGACTGAAACCTTCTAATGTATATGGAAATTCTTGGAAAGAACGATTTGTGAAGCGGACAAGCTGTTTTTCTGTGACTAAAAACTCTTTGCTGTCTTTGTCCTTTGAATAGAACAGGCTATAGGTAATGGGCAGATTATACTCCTGGCTAAGTTCGTGATACTGTTCCACCCGGTCGATATTTGTTCTATTTAATGTAACGATCCCGCTGATCTCTGTACCTTCTTTGTCCGCAGCTTTCAAATTTTTCAGAATTTTTTCTTTATGGATTTTTCTTCCTAGAGGATTTTCTTCCTTTTCTATTTCGTCAATAGAGATAGCCAAGGCATCTAGATTCTTAAAAACATCTTCTTCTATTTCGATACTGCCGTTCGTAATCATTACCGTATTAAAATCTCTTTTTTTAGCTTCGTCGATAATTTCTGCTATATCTTTCCGAAGCATCGGCTCGCCTCCAGAAAGGACAAGATTCGTATAACCTCTTTTTTTTAGCTGTTTCAAAATTTTTATAAGCTCTTCAAAACTTAAATCCTTCTTCTGATTTCTGTTTGAAATTCTGGAATAACATCCGACACAATCCATATTGCATCGATGAGTTACATGAAGATAAACCTGCTTTCGAATATCTTTCGGCTGGAAAAATCCTATCTGCTCAAGGATGGGATAGGCACTGCCTTTTTGATCTCCGGTCTGTATATAGTCCCTCACAGCGTCTCTGTTTTCTTCCTCTACATAGACGACTGCCCCATTTTCAAAATTACATAAAAGCGAATGATCTTTATAAAAAACTTCTTTTATCTTCTCCATGTCTCCCCCTTTTCGATTACACTACTATCTTATCTTCCCGCTCTTAAAACCTTCATAAGCAAACCTTAAAATAACCTTATTTCCTTAAACCTTCCTTAAACATTTAAATTTGAACATAAAAATAAAAGATACCTTCTTTTTATCTGCCGGTATCTTTTATAATTTACTTTTATTCAACAGCCCCTTTACTTTTCCTAAGACGGATAATAAAGGCCTTGGAATACTCTTTATAAGGCTGTATTAATTGTAATTCCCCTTTGTGTTTTTCTACGATCCTTTTTGTTATGGATAGGCCTAAACCGCTATGGCCCATTTTGTCTTTAATCGGTTTTTTTCGAATAAAAGGCTCAAAAATCAGATTGACTAAAAAATCTTCTATTCTATTTCCATTATCTGCGATGATAATCTCCGCGAAATCTTCTCCTTCTTCAATCCCCATATAAACTCTGCCGCCTTTCTCATTATGAAATGCTGCATTTTCTACAAGATTGATAATCGCCCTTTTAATTTCCAGCTCATCTGCAAAAAGAAGAATCTCCTTCTCCTCAATATCAATAATCTGCTCCATCTCTTTCAACTCAAAACTGCTGTATTTTTCAGCGATAATATTTCGAAATAAATCCGCAATATCAATCTCTTTTAAATTTAAACTATAGTCTACTCTAGACAGTTTTCCGAAAGACATAAGGATCTGAAGCATTTTTTCCATATCATCACAATTTTCTGTAATCTTCTCTATCGGTATTTTATACTTATTTGAAAGCTCTTCTTCCATTAATAAAATACTGGCATATCCCTTGATCGGCGTAATGGAGTTTTTAATATCATGACCCAGCTCGGAAATGAGCTGATATCTTAAAAACTCGTCATTTTTTGTTTTATCCATAAGATAATCAAGCCTCTTCGTCATACTCTCAAAGGAGTCCCGCATCTCATCAAATTCTTCGATCTCGTAACTAGTATGATGAATGCTGTAATTTTCCTCCTTTACTTTTTTCATATCTTCTCTTAAATCTTCTAAAGGAACATTGACAAGACGGTCGATTCTTCTTGTAGATAGTTTCAATATAAACCAGTATCCGAAGGCCATAACAGCCGCTGCTGTAATGAAAAGCAGAAAAATCCCGGAGGTATCTTGATCTAGATCCATATCAATCCTATAATTTAAGTGGATCCGGTCTTTCGGCAGAATAAGCAGTTTATATAGATCTTCCTCTGCTCCAGAAAGTTTCGTAAGAATACCGGAATAATACCTGCCCTCTTCTTGATATTCTCCTTGGCTAAGCTCGTAGATCTCTTTCGAACTGTATCTGCTTTTTTCTTCTTCCGGAGAGAGTATATTGTACTCTCCGTCGATAATCTGTATCTTTCCTCCGTAGGCTTCAGCCTTCTTTATTTCATTCTCTCTATTTCCAAGATACTCCTGATAGCTGCTGTCTCCTCCTAAAAGATCCATCTTGTCAACTAATCTTTCCCCTGCTTGATTCATTACAAAGAGGACAAAAAGAACTAAAAAAATAACCGCAAATGTAAATAAGATAAAATGATTTCGAAGAATCTTTTTTAATGAAATCTTATTTTTCAAATCGATACCCCAGCCCCCGTATAGTTTTAATATAACGTTTCTCTGTCATCTTTTCGAGTTTTTCCCTTAATTTGCTGATATGTACCATAATCGTATTATCATCATAGGCATAGTCCTCTTCCCAGACGATTTCGTAAATCTGTTTTTTGGTGAACACCTGACCCGGAGACTCCATAAATACTCTGAGCATCTTGTATTCTGTAGGAAGAAGTTCTGTTTCTTTGCCTTTAAAATACAGTACCGGATTTCGAAGATCTAATTTTAAATCCCCCGCTTTTAACATCTCTCCCTTTCTTCCCTTTTCCATCATAGACTTTCTTCTTAAATGTGCCTCAATTCGAGCATCTAATTCCAGCGGGTTGAAAGGCTTTGTTAAATAATCGTCGGCTCCCATTTTAAGCCCTAATATAATATCCATATCTAAATCCTTTGAGGAAAGAATAATAACTGGAACCTCTCTTTCTTTTCGGATTTCTGTAAGAACTTCCAGTCCATTCATTCCCGGAAGCACAATATCCAAAAGAACTAAATCGATCTCTTCTCTCTCAAGCTTTTCAAGCCCCTCTTCTCCTGTTTCAGCTGTAAAAACCTGATACTGGGTTCCGATATAGATTTCAATAAGCTCAGAAATTTTTTTACTGTCTTCTATTACAAGTATAC
>JAAZME010000293.1 GCA_012798975.1 Gallicola sp. | reverse complement strand
TCGATACGATAGCCTTTATGCTTGACTCCGTCTCTTTCGAAATCGAAAATCACTTCTCCTGTCTTTACCCCTTCTTCGATAGCCTCTTGAATCTCTTCCTTTTCCCGATATAAAAGAAAGATCGGTCCTGTATGATAGTTTGTAATATCAATATGATTTGTTCTATCGATTTCTTTTGCTGTTAAGGTATGTTCGTGGATCTTGACTTTTTTATCTAGATAGTCTTCACAGGAAGATAAACAAACGATTCCTTTTTGGACAACATCTTTCCATTGTTGTTCGTAAATATAGATGCTCTCATCCGGATCTTCTAAAAAGAAGCCCTTTGCAATATATTCTTCTATAAGTTCTTTTGCTTTTTCATAGACTTTGGGATCTTGAAAATCTATATCTTCATCAAAGTTGATTTCAGCTCTGTCTATCTTTAAAAAACTTAAGGGATTTTCTTCAGCGATGAGTTTTGCCTCGCCGCTGTTTACAACATCATAAGGAACTGCTGCTATATCTTCCGATTTTTCCTTTGTCGGTCTAATCCCTTTAAATCCTTTTACTTGTACCATGTCTGCCTCCGTAAATTACTGGGGGAAATTTTCTTTCAAAATATCTACTACTTCTTGTCCGATTCTTTTTTGTGCTTCTTTTGTAGCCGCACCGATATGAGGTGTTATAGAGATCTGCTTACACTTAAGAACTCTTTCATTTTTGACAGGTTCTTCTTCAAATACGTCTAAAGCAGCTGCCTTCACCTTACCAGATTCGATTGCATCCACTAAAGCATCTTCATCTACTACTCCTCCCCTTGCAAGATCGATAAAATACACGCCTTCTTTCATTTTCTCAAATTCTTCTTTTCCGATAAAATGATAATTCGCTTCTCCTCCCGGAATGTGAAGAGATATAAAGTCGGAACTGGAAAGAAGTTCCTCTAGTTCTACAGATCCTTCCTCTCCTTCTTCTACTCCGGGATCAAAAAAGATAATATTCATTCCCAGTGCTTTCGCTTTTTTAGCCAGACTCTGAGCAATCCTTCCGTAACCTACAAGTCCTAATGTTCTTCCTTCAATCTCTTCTCCCTTATACGCTTTTTTGCCCCAGATCCCTTCTCTCATCTCGATGTTTGAAGTGTGTATAAAACGGGGAATACTTAGTATCTCTGCCAACGCAAGCTCTGCAACTGCATTGGAACTGGCGTTTGGAGTGTTGAACACTTTAATTCCATTGTCTGTAGCGTAAGCCACATCAATATTGTCAAGCCCTACACCTGCACGGATAACCGCTTTAAACTGTTTTGTTTCTAAAGCTTCGTCGATGATTTCTTTTGTTATTTTTGTTCGTGAGCGGATAACAGCTACATCTACGTCTTTAATCAATTTCTTAAGCTCCTCTGCATCCACTTCTTCATCGATAACACCGTAACCGGCATCTACCAATTCCAGTTTCTTTTCTGCATCCATCCCATCTGTAACTAAGACCTTAATCATACTGCCTCCTATAGACCTAAAATGTCTTTAATATATTTTAATAATTCATCCAGTACTTCCGGCTGAGCATCTGCCATATGAGCGATCCGGAATGTTTTATCTTTTAAATCGCCGTAGCCGTTTGAAATCATAAATCCTCTTTCAGCCAATTTTTTATTTAGATCCCCTACATCAATATTTCTAGTATTGAGGATACAGGTAACTGTGTTTGAACGGAACTTCTCATCTTTTACCAATAGTTCGAAATATTCTTCTGCAAATTCACGAACTGTCTTTGCCATAGCCTCATGACGAGCAAATCGATTTTTCAGTCCTTCTTCCTCCAGCATGAATCCCAGCTGATAATCCAATGCATACATATGAGCTAAAGAGGGTGTAGAAGGATATTGATATTTCGCCTTTACTTTGTCGTAAAGAGATACATAGTCGAAGTATACTCCCCGGTTCTCGATGGTTTTTGCTTTTTCGATCGCACGATCTGTTACAGAAGCAATCGCCATTCCAGCAGGAAGACCGATACATTTTTGAGTGGAAGTAATCATAACGTCTGCTCCCCACTCATCTGTTTTGATGTCGACTCCTCCCATGGAGCTTACCGCATCGACAACGTATGTAATATCCGGATAATTCTCTTTTAAAAAATCGCCGATCTCTTTAACAGGATTCATAATGCCCGTTGAAGTTTCGTTATGCTGCAGGGTGATCAAGTCGTAATCTTCTTTTGCCAGATTTTCTTTAACATAGTCTACAGTAATTCCTTTTCCAGCTTCTACTTTGTATTTATCTGCAGGAATACCATTTCCTATACACAATTTATAAAACTTGTCTCCAAAAGCCCCTGTTGAAAATACAGCTGCCCGTTTTTTTGTGAAAGAACGCACTGCTCCTTCCATTAACCCTGTTCCAGAGGATGTAGATAAAATAATCGTATTTTTAGTCTGGAATACCTTTGCTGCCTTTTCGGAAACACTCTTTTGAAGTTCAGTAGCTTCCTTTGTTCTATGTCCAATTTGAGGAGTTGCCATCTTTCCTAACGCTTCCGGTCTTACATCCACCGGGCCGGGTATAAATAGTCTTTTATGCATATTGTTCCTCCTTATTTTATTGCTCTCATTCCATCACGATCGAAATGATAAGACAATATTTTATCAAGCCTAAAGTATTATATTCTTCCCATTTCAAAAGAAAACACCACTTAGGATATCTTCTTTTGAAAATAAGAATCTTATAGCTTTATATACCCTCCTTTTAAGATATTTAATAAATTAGAATAGAATAATCCGTTATTTCTTTTCTTTTAATTCAAGGTCCTCTTTTATTTTTTTGTTGAGAGGGGTAGGAACACCGAGCTTTTCTCCTAACTCACAAATTTTCCCTGAAAAAGATCCGATTTCCATTTTCCGTCCATACTCTACATCTTGCGCCATGGAAGGTTTCATTTTTGGATCGAGCCCGTCGAGTATCTTTATCCATTTTTGAATCTCTTCTTCTGTAATTGCAATGCCCTTTTGATTTGCCACTGTTTTTACTTCTCTCATAATATCTATGGTAAGCTTCCTTATTTTAGGATCTTTCTGAAAGTCTTCATAGCTTCCCTCATATAGAGCCAGTACCTGATTGATCCCGGCATTAAGCATTAATTTGCTCCACAACTGAAGATGAATATCCGCCGGTGTATTCCATTCGATAGAAGCTTGGTCGAAGAGATTCTTTACCGCTTCAAGTCTTTTGCTTGGCTGATTGTTTTTTTCGCCAAGGCTGATATTACCTGTATTGCTGTAATAAAGGGATCTTCCATCTCTGGTAGCATCCATTCCTTGGGCTACTGCATAAAGTACAGCGTTTTCTCCAAATCTCTCTTCTATTATCTCTTCGCTGTCGATGCCGTTTAGCAAAGATATAAACAAAGTCTTTTCTCCTGCCAGGCCTACAATCTTCGGAAGAGTGTCTTTTACATGATAAGATTTCAATGAAACGATGATCAAATCCAGCTCTTGACTATCTTTTTCATAATCAAGATAATTCAGATTCAGCATTTTCCCATTTGAAAAAACACCTTCTTTTAAATATCTTTCTTTTCTTTCGCTGTCAACTAAGATATAGAGATCTTCTCCTAATACTTTCGATAGTTTTTCAGCATAAAGAATTCCTAAAGCACCCAGCCCCAATATTCCAACTTTTTCTATCTTCATTTTTTTATCCTTTCAGTCTATAAATTTCTCCGCTTCAGAGAATCCGACAATTAATAATTTTTTTGTTTAGCTTCCTATCCCTCGGGTAATTATAAATTGTCGTATTATTATCGCTTTTTACAAGTTTGAATAAAATTGCGTCATCCTTCTAAAAATTATGGACTTATTCTGTAAGACAAAAGGGGAAGAAAATATATATTTTCTTCCCCTTTTGTCTTACAGAATAAGTCCATAATTTTTAGAAGGATGACGCAATTTT
>JAAZME010000045.1 GCA_012798975.1 Gallicola sp. | reverse complement strand
TGCGATTGTCACAGGTCATACCCATATTAAAGTATTAGAAGAAAAAGAGGGCATTACCCTCTTAAACCCGGGAAGTACCTCCATTCCAAAGGACGGCTCAGCCTCTGTCGCTACCTATGAAGATGGAGTGTTTAAGCTTGTGGAGATTTAGCTTAGGCGTGCTGCCTTCGTCACACAGGCCCTAAAAGAAAGAGTGAGAGAGTGGAAGAGTGAAAGAGTGGAGTTGTGGTAGGAAAATGAAAAGTGCGTTCATTTTTCTGTGTAAGATAGAAGGCGGGTTTTTTGAAGGAGAGAGGGAAGAGAGGGATTGGAAGAGTAAGATAAAAAAAGAAATAAGTTTTTATTTCTTCTGCAATTTCTCTTTTTTCTTTTTCACTCCAAAGATATAATATTCTCTGCCTTGGGGCTAGTAGAATGTTTGCTTTAGAGAAAGGACTGGGTCCGATATATGCATTGATCGGGAAGCTAGGGTTTTTTATTGCATTCTTTTATGTAATAAAGAACTTAAAGAGTAAACGCTAAAAAGAAGTATGTAATTATTTATATTAAAAAAGGAGACGAATGCTATAAGTATTTCGTCTCCTTTTTTGTTTTTTTAATCTGTATTTTTAACTTGTCGCCTAGGTGCCGTTAGTCAGCCTGCTTAGTAACTAGGTTGCAAAGCAGATTATTTTAACTCAATCTGTCCTGTATTAAGGGCGTAGTAGCGTCCTCGTTGTTTCATCAGGTCGTCATGATCGCCTCGTTCTATGATCTCTCCGTTTTCCATGACCATGATGGCGTTGGAGTTTCTAACGGTGGAGAGTCTATGGGCGATTACGAAGGTTGTCCTTCCTTCCATAAGTTTTTCCATTCCTTCTTGGATGAGTTTTTCAGTTCTTGTATCGACAGAAGAAGTGGCTTCATCGAGAATGATAATAGTCGGATCTGCTACAGCAGCTCTTGCGATAGAAAGAAGCTGTCTTTCCCCTTGTGAAAGGTTTTGCCCGTCGGTGATGAGCTCTGTATCATAGCCTTTTGGAAGATGTTTGATAAAGTAATGGGCGTTGGCAATTTTTGCTGCTTCAACGATTTCTTCATCTGTAGCATCCAATTTTCCGTAACGAATATTATCTCTTACTGTTCCTTTGAAAAGGTGGACATCTTGAAGTACTATACTCATCGTGCTTCGAAGGTCCGTTTTATTGATTTTCTGAATGTCGATTCCATCGTAAAGGATCAGTCCGTCATCGATTTCGTAGAAGCGGTTGATGAGATTTGTAATGGTTGTTTTTCCAGCTCCTGTAGAACCGACAAAGGCGATTCTTTGTCCCGGTTTTGCGAAAAGGCTTATATTTTTCAAGATTTGTTTTCCGGGGACATAGCTGAAGTTTACATTTTTGAACTCGATATGTCCTGTAACGGGAACTTTTTTGTCCTTGTTTTTGCCGAGAGGAAGACACCATAATTTTTTGTCCTGATCTTCTGGATCGTCGCAGATTCTTACAACGCCTTCATCTGTTTCAGGTGTTTCGTCCATGATCTTAAAGATTCTTTCCGCTCCTGCGATAGCAGCGAAAAGGGTATTAAGCTGGTTTGAGAACATTGTTATAGGCTGAGAAACAGTTCTTGTATACTGAAGAAAGGCTGCTATATTTCCTACAGTAAGTCTTCCGCTGATAACCATAAGGGCGCCTACTATAGCTGTTATAGCATACTGCATATAAGAAAGATTTCCCATAATCGGCATCAGCATAACTCCGTAAGCTGAGGCTTTCGAAGCGGCTTCTCGAAGCTCTTCATTTCGATTTGTAAAATCATCGATAGCTCTATCTTCATAATTAAATACTTTTACAACTTTTTGACCGCTCATCATCTCTTCTACATAACCGTTCATAGAAGCTACCTGTACCTGCTGCGCTCTGAAGTATTTTGAACTTTTGCTTCCGATAAAGCGGATGATAAAGAACATAAAGACTAATGTAGCGATAGCGATCAGGGTAAGAATTGGACTTAAAAGGAACATCATAGTGAATGATCCTACAACGGTGAAGAAGGCCATGACGAATTGTGCAGCTGATTGTTCCAGTGCCATGTTCAGCATATCCACATCGTTTGTATAAGTACTCATTAAATCGCCATGAGAATTTGTGTCGAAAAAGGAAATAGGAAGAGACTCCATCTTATCGAACAAGTCGTGGCGGATTTTGTGTACGGTTGTCTGAGCAAGTCTTGCCATGAGACGATAGCCTATATACTGGGTAACAGCTAGGAGAATAACAAGAATGATCATAATCCGAAGATAGCCGAAGAAATCGCCGGAAAATCCCGCATCGGAAATGCTGTCGATAATAGGGCTGATGATGGCGTTCGCTCCAGTCTGGCATAGGGTGCTGATAATAAGAGCGAGGAGGCCGATAAAAAACATGGCTTTGTTGTATTTGAAATAGCTGAATAATCTTTTCAGTGTTTTCACTGGATTATCCGGTCTTAAGTTTTTTTGTTCTTTCATTCTCCAATCACTCCTTTCTGCTGAGATTCATGGATTTCTTTATAAATACAGCTTGAGTTCAGAAGTTCTTCATGTGTACCGGTAGACTCGATTTTTCCTTCATTCATTACAATAATGCGGTCAGCACTTTGTATAGAGGAGATCCTCTGAGCAATCAGAATTGTAGTTACTCCTTCTAAGACTTCGTGGAAAGTTCTTTGTATTTGAAGATCTGTTCCCACGTCTACTGCTGAGGTGGAGTCGTCAAGGATGATAATTTTTGGTCTTTTCATCAAGGCTCTTGCAATGGTAAGTCTCTGTTTTTGACCGCCGGAGAAGTTGGAGCCTCCTTGTTCAACTCGTTTGTCCAATGCTAGATCATCTTTCGATACAAATTCCCAAGCCTGAGCTTCTTTTAAAGCTTGAATAATCTCTTCGTCTGTTGCGTCTTCTTTTCCCCACTTCATATTATCTCGAATGGTTCCGGAGAAAAGGACGTTTTTTTGAAGGACATAAGCGACTTGATCTCTTAGGCTTTCTACATCATAAGACTTCACATCGCATCGGCCGACTTTTAGTGTTCCGCTGCTGACATCGTATAGACGGGGAATAAGCTGTACTAAAGTAGATTTCGAAGAACCTGTACTTCCTATGATTCCAATAACTTCCCCTGATTTTATTTTTAGATTGATGTCGTGAAGTGTCTTCTCACGGCTTCCAGGATAGCAGAAATAGACGTTTTCGAACTCGATGGATCCGTCTTCCAGCTGGTGAACCGGGCTTGCAGGAGAGGTGATTTCGGACTCCACAGATAATACTTCTTCTATACGCTTTGCAGAAGCTTGCCCTCTCATAAACTGCATGAAGAAGATGGAAAGCATCATAATAGCCATAAGTACTTGGGTAATATAAGCGATAAAGGAAATCAGTTCTCCTTTTCCCATACTGCCCGCGGTTATCTGAAGTCCGCCGATCCATAATACGGCGATGATGGTTGAAAAGATGGTGACGGTAATTACCGGCATGAAAGCGACGATGATCGTTACGGCGCGAAGGGCGGTATCTCTTAACTCGTCATTTCCTTTTTTGAATTTCGCTTCTTCAAAGTCCTCCCGGTTAAAAGATTTTACAACTCGGATACCGGTTAGATTTTC
>JAAZME010000332.1 GCA_012798975.1 Gallicola sp. | reverse complement strand
TCTCACTTCAGTGAACTCCTCGCCTTCAGCAGGATATATTCCGCAGTAAACCATAGGCGTTACTTTTTTATAGCCGGGAAGAGGTTCTTCAGTACTGTTTTTCGCTTCTGTTATCGTATCTCCTACTCGGGCATCTTGAACATTTTTTATACTGGCAACTACAAAGCCTACATCTCCCGTCTGAATTTCATCAGTAACAATCATTCCATGGGAAGTATAACCCACTTCAGTTACTTCAAATGATTTCTTCGTAGACATCATCTGAATAGACATACCAGGTTTAATCGATCCGTCAAATACACGGACATAACATACAACACCTCTATAGGAATCATAGTAACTATCAAATATCAACGCTTTCAAAGGTTTATCGTCTTCTCCCAATGGAGCTGGTACATTATTTACAATTTCTTCTAAAACATCTACTATATTCAGTCCTTCTTTAGCGGATATCGCTGGTACTTCATCAGCAGGAAGACCGATAATATTTTCGATTTCCTCTTTTGCAAATTCGATATCTGCAGAAGGCAGATCGATCTTATTTATGATTGGTAATATTTCTAAATCTTGTTCCAATGCTAAGTACATATTGGCCAATGTCTGAGCTTCTACCCCTTGTGTAGCATCGACTATTAATAAAGCTCCTTCGCAAGCAGCCAGGCTTCTCGATACTTCATAATTGAAATCCACATGCCCTGGGGTATCGATTAAATTCAGCATATATGTTTCCCCATCTAAAGCTTTATAGAACAGCTTTATCGCTTTTAATTTAATCGTGATTCCTCGTTCTTTCTCTAAATCCATACTATCTAGAACTTGGCTGTCCATCTCTCTTTTTGTAAGCATTCCTGTTTCTTCTATCAATCTATCTGCCAAAGTAGACTTGCCATGGTCGATATGGGCTATGATAGAAAAGTTTCTTATATGATCTTTCTTAATTAACAACTAAATTCCCCCATTATAAAGTACCGATCTGGTTGAATGGATAAAATCTAAAAAAGGCTATGCCCACTATAGAATCCTTATCAATAGTACCAAAATCCCTGCTGTCTTTACTTCCATTAGGAAGCCGGTTATCCCCTAATACGAAGACTTTGCCCTCTTCAACTTCCCATTTCGTTTGATCTGTAATGGCTAAAGTTCTATCAGAATTAGTATAAGACTCCTTTAATTCTTTTCCGTTTAACAACACTTTATCATCTTTGATTTCTACTGTATCTCCCGGCAGACCGATTACTCTTTTAATATAATCTTTGTCTTCTACCGGAGATTTAAATTCAACAATATCTCCATAGTCCACATCGTCTACCATAAAGCTGATTCTATTTACAAATAAACGATCCCTGGTTTTTAACGTATCATTCATACTGGAACCGACTACTAAAGTAGAACTTAAAATAAAGCTTTTAATGACCATTGACAACACAAACGCAACGGCAATAACGACAACCCATTCCAATAAACTGTTTTTGTTTGATTTTTCAGACATCTTTACTCTCCTTAAATTATACTGTTGTAGTATATCATACTCCTTTTTTTTCTTCAATTTCTTAAAATATTATCTTGATCTTTTATAAGCTTTAGTATATAATACCAATGTTATGTTTAGGAGGTGAAAGAATGGCTAATATTAAATCAGCACTAAAAAGAATCAAAGTTACAAAGAGACAAACTCAAGAAAATAGAGCGAAAAAAACTGAGTTAAAAACTTACATCAAGAAATTTGATGCAGCCGTAGAATCAGGAAATTTTGATGAAGCTAGAAAAATTTTAAAAGTTGTAGACAAAAAACTTAAAAAAGCGACGTCTAAAAATGTAATTCATAAAAATGCAGCTTCTAGACAATTAAGCAGATTAAGTAAAAAATTAAATGCGTAATAAATATTTAGGATAATGTATAACAGATCTGATACATTATCCTTTTTTGTTTATAATAATATTTTCACGATGAAATTTTTAAACAACTCTTCGCTGTCTGCTCCAGTACTCTTTAGTTGAACTTCAATTTCATAAGCTGTGTGCAGTCCTCTCTGAAGGGCATCAACAGACCAGTTTTTAAGATATCCCTGGAGTTTTTTATATTCATATTCCGATATTCCAATACTCTTTTTCGCTTCCCCTAAAGGAATTCTATTGAGAGCTGCCCATTTTATATAAAGAAGATTCCGTAATTGCCGAATGATCATATAAAACACATGGAAAGGATCACTGTTTGATTTCATCAAACGAAAGTAAGTCTCTAAAACATTTTTTCTCTTTTTCTCACCAATTGCATCTGTCAACCTAAAAATATTCGATTCAAAGGAACTAATCAGGACTTGATCGATATCCAAAAGTGTAAGTTCGCTCTTATTTAAATTTTTTAATTTAATAATTTCATTTTCTACATCATAAAGAGTTACTTTCATTTCGCTTTCCAAGTACATAGTATTTTCGATAAAATATTTAAGTCCTTTTTGATCTATTTTTATACTGCTTTTATTAAAGCTTTTTTTTATAAAATTTTCTAATTCCCTCTGATTTAATTTAGACACGTCAAAAAGATCTATATACTTGATTGCATTTTTCAAAAATTTTCCTTTATATGCTTTTCCAGCTGATACTAAAACTAAAATTGTAAATTCAGGGAATGTTTTGAAATAATTCAATAATTTTTCAAGAAAATCATTTATTTTTGAGACACTATTTCTATCCATAGGCAAATTTTCTACAACAACAATTCTTTTTTTATCCATAAAAGGAAGAGTTTCGCATATTTCATATAAATCATTGAATAGAACCGCCTTGCCTTCTATTATATCGAGATTGAAATCTTCTAAGCTTTGATCAACATACTGCTTCTTAATCCGCTCCAGAAGATCTTCTTTTAGATAATTCTCTTCTCCGGATATCAATACTATCGGCTGCAGCTCCCTATTTTTAATCCGTTTTACTCCATCTATGTAGTTCATCCCTTGTCCTTTCGCTTATAACTAATATATAAAAAACTATCGTCCATAACAGTATACTAAATATTATATTTTTATCGAATTCTTTAGGCCAATAGGTATCGGCTTTTAAACCAAAACGATGAATAATGATCTCTATTTCACCCTGTTCATCTGTTCTTAGAAGAGGAATCCCCTTCTTATTGTACCTCTGTAATACTTCTTCATGGGGAAAACCGTACATATTATTTCTTCCAACAGAGACTATTCCCAACTTTGGGTTAACCCTATCTAAAAAATTTTCTGTAGAAGAAGTTTTTGACCCATGATGAGGAACTTTCAGAATATCACTTTCAATATCATAGTCCAAATACTTCTCTTCAGCCTCTTTCTCGATATCTCCGGCAAAAAGTATTGTGGAATTATGAGCTTTCATTTTAAAGACTAAAGAGCTGTTATTCTCATCTCTTACGTCTTTTGCAGAGTAATTGAATATTTGAAAACTGTTGAAATCAAGAATAGAATTTTCTAGTTCTACATAAGGGACATTTATATTATATTTTTCTTTTAATATCTCTTTCCCATTTTTTCTGCCTATGACTGCCTTTGGTTTAAATTCTCTCATAATTATCTCGATATTTCCTGCATGATCTTCATCAAAATGAGATAACAATACATAATCAAGGGATCGTATCCCTTTTTTTAATAAAGCCGGTTTTAAAATATATTCTCCTGATGAATCATTTTCCCAGAAACTCCCTCCAGTATCCACCAACAGAATATCTTCTCTGGTTTTTATTAAAATAGAATCCCCCTGCCCAATATCAATCATCGTAACTGTAACAGGTTTTAATAAATAATAAGAAAAGGTATCGCAAAAAAGGATAATAAATAAAGAGAGAAAAAGGAATCTTTTATATTGCAGCAATGCTCTTCTATGATAAAAATACAAAAAGCACAGAAAATAGAAACAAAGTATGCCCATAAGTGAAAAAGAAGGTATTGTTATCGAAGATGCAAATAACGAAGCTCCCTCAATAGTCCAATCCAGTAAATTTAGACTCCACTTTGTAAAATAAAGCACACCTGCTCCAACAAGGGGAATAAACCCAAAAAGTATATAAATCGCCGCAGATAATATAGCTAGAACAAATACGGGAACTATGATGATATTTCCTAATAAAAAGCCTAATTGTATTTCGTTAAAATAGTAAAGCTGTACTGGAAGGAGAAAGATATAAACAATTGCGCTAAATTTAATCAAGCTTACCAGCCCCTTCTCTTCCTGCAGTCTGAACCTGGGAATTACTGCTATTATTATATATGCAGCTAGATAGGAAAATTGAAGCCCTATATCGTAAATAGCAAATGGATTTCTTAACAGATTTATCAATAAGGAGAGAAATAATATATTCATACGATCCCATGGCAGATAATATCGGCTTGAGATAAGGATAGCTGTAATCATAAATACCGCTCTAAAGACAGAAGGAATCCATGACAATAAATATGCATAAAACCACAATCCAACTATAATAACAATCATACTGGTATTTCTAGGAATGTTTGCCTTTATCAAAAGAAATTGAATAAAACTATAGAGAAGACTAATATGAAACCCGCTAATTGCCAATAAATGGGCTATACCCAATTCTCTT
Source organism: Gallicola sp. (assembly GCA_012798975.1). Classification (GTDB taxonomy): domain Bacteria; phylum Bacillota; class Clostridia; order Tissierellales; family Peptoniphilaceae; genus JBQKLI01. The sequence goes on along the minus strand of JAAZME010000332.1, from coordinate 2,765 downwards.
ATTTGTTCTTTTTCCGTTTCTTCAATTCTATCTTCTCCTAAAAATACTGTCTTTAGAAAGTTCGAATGGTCCTTTTCAAAGTTGTTGTCCAACAATTGATTTGCAGCATCCAAAATAGAATGTTTAAACTTCAAAAAAATATTATTCGTCTCTCCAATTTTTACAGTATCATAATGGTCTGCATCGAGAAGGGCATAAATCTTATTTGACTTGAGATAATTTTTATAATTAAAAAGACCTGGATTTGAATTTTCCTCCGGTAAAGAAACTTTTCCTTTAATTTCTACAACATCCCCTGGACGATACTCAGTATTTCCAAATATACGTATTTTTGTTTTGTATATATTTTCACTTGCATTCTTGGCGATATAGCTTTTGCCATACTCTTCATCCGTAGCGGATTCTATAATATAGTTACCAGAAATTTCAGCGACATTTATATTACTGATTTTATTGTTTTGATAGTCTGTAAGCAGCATAGCTGATAAAAATGCGAACAAAATTATCATCTGCCATCTTTTTTTCATAAACAAAAGCAGCACTAGCCCTATGGCGCAGACCAAAAAGAAATTAATATTTAGTTTTTCAGTTAATATTATCCCTAAAATAAAAAATATTGTAACGGATATAATCGGACGCTTCATAGAAACCTCTTGTTTTTGTTTAACTTATATTAAAAATATGATAATATTTATACGGTGATTATAATGAAAAAAGTATATTTAGAATACCCTTATATTAATAGTTTAAATACAAAAGTAATTCATCAAAAAATTATTAACGGTGAATATCATTTTGAATTGGAGCAAACCATATTCTTCCCCGGAACTGAAAAGATTAAATCAGATGAGGGTTGGATTAATCAAAAAAAGATTATACGTATTTATGAAGAAAACAACAAAGTCTATCATGTGCTAAAAGAAAACCTGTCTGGATCCGTGCAGCTCGATTTAGACTGGAATAAAAGACTGCAAAGGATGCAGGATCATAGCAGCCTTCTTATTTTGAAACATTATCTAAAAGAAATCTATAATCTAGAAGTACAAGACTATAAAATTAATAATCAATGCTATCTGTCTGTTTCCAATAAAGAAGGATATAATCTCGATAATATGGTAAATCGTTTAAATACTCTTACCAATAATTATATCCTATCTTCGCTGCCAATAAAATCATATTTTGAAGAGAGTACTCGTAAAGAAGAAGGTAAGACATATCAGATTCGAAAACATTTTATAAAATTTGTAAATCTAAACAATTATCCTTGTCAAGATACTTTGATTCAAAACAGTTCCGAGATTAGAGGATTTTATATTAACAATGCAGCTATTCATGAAGATAAAATTGTTTTTGAATACATTTGCGGAAATCAATTATTCGACCAGTGGGCCCGTATTGTGAATGAAGTTCGAAAAGATGCCAGCTCAAATCCAAATCTAGTGAATAAATTTTTAAATGAGAATAGTAAATTGACAGAAGAAAATACTCTTCTAAAATCTTGCCTAATCGACAGTATATTAAAGGATTCCGATTCCAATTGTACTGAAATCGATCTAAGCAATCTTCCTTTAATCCCAGAAGACTTTATGCTTCATAAGCCAAAGAAGAATGTTTTTGCTTATTTAAAAGGAAAAGACCATATTTATTTTTACACAAATGATCCTTCCCATATTACCCGCCAGTTCCCCAATAAAACTATGATTATTCTTTCTAATGAATATGATAGTATTTACGGAATATTAAGAGACAAATAAATCGAGTAATTTTTAGAAATAAAAAAGCATTATCGGCAATTCTATGCCGATAATGCTTTTTTATTGAATATCTCCATTATTTTGAGAGATTATAAAAACTGTCTAGTCCCTTAAATTGTGCATTATCGCCTAGTTGATCTTCTATTCTTAGAAGCTGATTATATTTGGCAACACGGTCGGTTCTTGATGGTGCACCTGTTTTAATCTGACCTGCGTTTGTTGCAACTACAAGATCTGCTATTGTTGTATCTTCTGTTTCCCCGGATCTATGAGATACTACCGCAGTATAACCATGTGTTTTAGCTAGTTCGATTGCATCTAATGTTTCTGTTAAAGTACCAATTTGATTTAGTTTTACAAGGATTGAATTACCAATACCTTTGTCAATTCCTTCTTGAAGTCGTTGTACGTTTGTAACGAATAAATCATCTCCAACTAGTTGGATTTTACCGCCTAGTCTGTCAGTCAGTTTTTTCCATCCATCCCAGTCGTCTTCTGATAACCCGTCTTCGATAGATATAATTGGATATTTATCAACCATTTCTTCAAGATAGTCAATCATTTCATCTGGAGTAAGCACTCTGCCTTCCCCTTTCAAATTATATTTTCCATCTTCAAAAAATTCAGTTGCTGCGATATCCATGGCGATATAAGCATCTTTTCCAGGTTCGTATCCAGCTTTCTTGATAGCTTCAACAATTGTTTGAAGGGCCTCTTCGTTTGATTTAAGGTTTGGTGCAAATCCTCCTTCATCGCCAACCGCTGTATTATATCCTTTATCTTTCAATACTGATTTTAAATTGTGGAAGACTTCAACACCCATTCTTAAAGCTTCAGAAAAGGACTCTGCTCCAGCCGGCATTACCATAAATTCTTGGATATCCACGTTATTATCAGCATGTTCTCCACCGTTTAAGATGTTCATCATAGGAACTGGAAGAGTCTTACCGTTGAATCCACCAATGTATTCATATAAAGGCATACCAAGTTCATCTGCAGCTGCTCTAGCTA
>JAAZME010000093.1 GCA_012798975.1 Gallicola sp. | reverse complement strand
TGCTGGATGCAGATCTATTAATTGAAGAAGCTTTGGAAAATTTAGAAGTTTATCGAATTTCAGAACAAGAGATCAAGAAACTTTAAAGACGGAAAATACTAATATCAGGAAATATGGGTATAAATTAAACAGTAATTGAAGGAGGTATTTTTATGAAGAAAAGTACAGGGTTAATCGCAATTGTTGTTGTCGTCGTTTTATTATTAATATTTGGAGTTTCGTCTTATAATAAAATGGTAGGATTGAATGAAAATGTGAATACAGCATATTCTCAAGTCCAAACTGTCATTCAAAGAAGAGCAGATTTGATACCAAATCTAGTTCGTACAGTGGAAGGCTATGCAGATCATGAATCTGAAGTGCTGACAAGAATTACAGAAGCAAGAGCAGGAATTGACAATGCACAGTCGCCCCAGGAACTTGCTGCAGCGAATGACCAGCTGACAGGAGCATTAAGCGGACTTAATGTAGTAGTAGAAGCTTATCCTGACTTGAAAGCAAATCAAAACTTTATTCAGCTTCAGGATGAATTAGCAGGAACTGAAAATAGAATTTCTGTAGAGAGAAGAAATTATAATGAATCTGTACAGCAGTATAACAATACTCGAAACAGATTTCCTATGGTAATGATGGCAGGGCTGTTAGGATTCGAAGCGAAAGAATATTTTGAAGCTTCCCCAGAATCTCAGGAAGCCCCAGAGGTTCAATTCAATTAAAAGGAGAGACAAATGAGAAAGAAGTTGTGGCTTCTTCTCCTTTTAACTTTTTGTATAACAATCGGGAGCATTGTGCCCTCGTTTGCTGAAATACCGCAAGAGCCGGATACCTTTTACTTGGATCAGCTTGGGGTGCTGTCGGAGGAGACGAAGAAAAATATTACAGATACAAATATTGAATTAGACCAGAAAACTGGAGCCCAAGTTGTTTTGTATACGACCTCCGATTTAGGCGGTCAGGACTCTTTTTCCTATGCTGTAAAAGTTTTCAATACTTGGAAAATTGGAGATGAAAAGAAAAACAACGGGGTTCTTATTCTATTAAGCAGAGATGAAGAAGATCCAGGTATTGACGTTTTAGTAGGCTATGGTTTAGAAGAAACATTAAATGATGGAAAAATTGGCAGAATTTTAGATGAACGTATGGTGTTTCCTTTAAGAGATGAAGGGAAACGAATTGCAGATGCTGCACCGGAAGAGCTGGACAATACGACAAATGAAGTATTTAATGCTCTGATAGCGGATATTATAAAATTCTATGACGTTGAATTGACGGGAGACTATTCCGCTTATGAAACAGAGGAAGAAGACGGGATGTCTTTTGGGTTTGCGATCTTTATCTTTATAATGTTTATTATTATTTCTTCTTTCTTCAGCGGACCGAAGGGACCTAGAGGCAGGAGAAGGAGATATTATGGATCCGGACCATTTGGAGGAACGTTCTTCCCAGGAGGCTTAGGTGGAGGAAGCTATCGCGGCGGAGGAGGCGGCGGTGGTTTTGGCGGCGGCTTCGGAGGCGGAGGCGGTTTTACCGGCGGCGGAGGTGCCAGCAGATAAGAATCAACTAAAAACGACAGAGTTTTTCTCTGCCGTTTTTTTGTTGCAATATTGTAAGTTTTCTTTATTGCAGAGCAGGGACGTTCATTATATAATAGAATCTGATTTTCAAAAGGAGATGATCATTATTATTGAAATATTAAAAGTAATTTTGTTAGGGATCGTAGAAGGAATTACAGAATGGCTTCCAGTAAGTTCTACAGGGCATATGATTTTAGTAGATGAATTTATAAAATTAAACTTATCAGAAGCATTTATGGAAATGTTTTTAGTTGTCATACAGCTTGGAGCAATCCTAGCAGTAGTCGTTCTTTATTGGAACCGCATTATACCTTTCACGAAACAGGCATCGGGTACATACCAATTCGATAAGGAACGCATTGATATGTGGGTAAAAATATTAATAGCATGTATTCCAGCTGCAGTGATAGGACTGATCTTTGATGACTTTATCAATAAATATCTTTATAATTATTTTGTAGTAGCTATTGCTCTTATAGTATTTGGTATTGCATTTATTTGGATTGAAGACAAAAACGAGGGACACAAGGCTAAAGTAACAAGTATTAAGGAGATCGGCTATAAAGACGCATTTATGGTAGGATTATTTCAGTTGATTGCAGCGGTATTTCCTGGAACTTCCAGATCTGGCGCCACCATTTTAGGAGGGATCTGGATTGGTTTATCAAGAGTTGTAGCCACGGAGTTTACATTCTTCCTTGCGATCCCGGTTATGTTTGGAGCGAGTTTTCTGAAACTGGTAAAATTCGGTTTTAATTTTACTTTTTATGAATTTTTTATATTGATATTGGGAATGGCGGTTTCTTTCATTGTATCTATTATCGCTATTAAATTCCTGTTATCTTATATTAAGAAAAACAGCTTTAAAGTTTTTGGCTGGTATCGAATTATACTAGGGATTATCGTACTTTTATATTTTTTAGTCTTAAAATAAAGAGAAGACACTTTCGAAAAAATTTTCGACAAGTGTCTTTTTTATGATATACTATGGTTATACATATGGCAGGGAATAGGTTTATTCCCGTTGCCTTATTTTTTTGTTAAGGAGGACGCATGGATCTTAATCAATTAAACGACAGACAAAGACAAGCGGTTTTAACAACGGAAGGTCCAGTACTTGTTCTCGCAGGAGCAGGCAGTGGAAAAACAAAGGTGTTAACAACTAGAATCGCATATTTAATGGAACAAAAGTTGGCGAATCGCTATGAAATCGTTGCGATCACCTTTACAAATAAAGCTGCATCAGAAATGAAAGACAGAGTGTCAAAACTTTTAAATGCAGATGTATCAGACATGTGGATAGGAACGTTTCACTCGATATGTACGAGAATTCTACGTCGGGATATTACACATATTGGCTACAACAGCAGTTTTACAATATATGACAGAGAAGATCAGAAATCCCTTGTTAAGGAGATTTTAAAAGAGAAAAACATAGAAACCAAGAGTTTTCAGTTCAACAGCTTCTTGTCCATAGTAAGCCAAGCAAAAAATCTAGGCGAGGGAAGAGATTATATAGAAGCGAATT
>JAAZME010000207.1 GCA_012798975.1 Gallicola sp. | reverse complement strand
ATCCTTTTTTTGTTATGAAATTATATAGTCTTTCCTCTGCAGAACCATATATTAAATCTTCTAAATAATTACTCATTATTATCTCCTTAAAAATACAGTAATTTCCTCTCTCCAAAAACTATTTATTCTGTGACGATATTGAACATTTTTGAGAGATCAATATCCTTAACTGCCCTCAACTATTTGCTTTTGAATTTCAGAAGATGATTTTTTTTGCACTTCACGAATTTTACTAAGCTGCCTTGGGCTTATGTGCAATTGCTCTGCAAGTTTATCATCAGTATAATCCTTCGCAGATTTACCCTCATTTTTTGCATTATTTTTAAGCTCATTTAATTTCAAATAAGCACTAAACAATTCCTGATCAGTTAAATTACGACGGTCAAGTTGGAGATGATACATATACAATAGGGATTCTTCTTTCGTAGCGAAATCTTTTACCACAATAGGTACAGAAACTATATTTGCTTTTTGTGCAGCAAGGTATCTTGAATGTCCATCAATAATGGTAAAATCAGGAAGAACAATTATAGGTTGACTTTTATCGTAACCATAAATTTTCATATCTTCGGCAATTCTATTCACCTTATCTTCCTTCTGCTCAAATACAGCTTTATACTCGGTATCAATTTTAAGATCCGTTAATAGAATCATATTTTGTGAAGAGTCAGGGTTTTTCAAGTCCTTTTTCTTTTCATTTTTTCTTTGTGTTATTTTAGCAATTGAAAATATCATATAACATCTCCTGCTTATTCAATATCGTTTTCACAAGAACACATCTCGGGGATAGTCCAAAGACCGCGTTTAGTGCCGTTTTCAACAAATCCATAAGATTTCATCACTCCAAGCATATTACTAATATTCTTTGAAGTTCCCCCAACTATATCAGCAATTTCCTGAGGAGAACATTCTGAACCAATCTGATAAATAGCATTAATTATTTTTTGTCTTTCAGGTGTTAAATTTTCATTTTTCTGCTTACTTCCATTCGGTGCATGCCAAGTACAAGAAACATTATCAAAAAAGATATCTTTCTCAATTTCCTGGAAATCCCTGCTCGTCACCGAAAGCATTCCTTTATTTTGATTTCTTAATCGCTTTAACATAATGGTAGTATCTGCAGCAGCCATATTAGCATAAGTACCTGAAATAACTTCAAATGGGTCTTCATCAGCTCTTTTCTTACGAAAATGTGTTACTATAATTATTGCAACTTTCATTTCATCCGAAACTTTTTTTAATTGAGACATCCAAGTGTAATCAGATTGAAAGCTCTCATCCTCTCTACCTTGTGAAAACCTACCTTTTGTATCTATACAGACAACCTTTACATCTTCATTTTTTTTTAAAAAATTATGAATATCATAAACACCTTTTTCATTGCTTCGCCATGTAAAAGCAAATAGCAATTTATCATCATTTGGATTGAATCCTTGAGTTTTTATTCTTCCCTTAATTCTTGCTTCAGAATCTTCAAGGGAAAGATATAAACATTTACAGCTTCTAATAATTCTGTGTCCTATAAATACAATTTTATTAAAGCAAATACTTAACAGCATCTGTAAAACAAACCAGCTTTTCCCTGTTTTTGGTGCTCCTGCAAGAAGAATTAAACCAGAAGATGGTATTAAATTCTCAACGACAAAATTAAAAGACGGGTATTTTGTATCCATAATTCTTTTTGCCCCTTTTACAATATATATTTCCGTTTCATTTTTACTCATAACACCCTTCCTTTGTAGATAACATTGCTTCCTTCTGAGAATGAAGTGTCCCCAAATTAATTTTCTCTTCAGATGTAATTATCAGCGAAGAAGCCACACCGGAATTGAACTTTACACAAAATGTGAGTACACCAAAATCTTT
>JAAZME010000209.1 GCA_012798975.1 Gallicola sp. | reverse complement strand
TAAGGAAGAACGTGCTGTAAAGACCGGAGTTGATCGCAAGATCAAAATCTTCCTTGCTGTGTTCGATAAGTTTAAGTCCCGACTTCGAAGCTTGGGCATTGTTAACAATAAGGGTGATTCTCCCAAACTTTGCAATGGTTTCTTCCACTATTTTTTTCGCTGTTTCTTCTTTTGCTCCATCTCCTACCACATAGAAAAGTTCCTGATCGTATTTCTCTTTAATCTTTTCTTGAGCCTTCTTGAGCGTCTCCTCCGTTCTTCCGGTGATCACCACTTGGGCTCCTTCTTCTACTAAAGCCTGAACAATACCGAAACCGATTCCTTTTCCTCCGCCAGTTATGATAGCCGTTTTATCCTTTAATCTCATGATTTCCTCCTTAAAATATCTTTTATATAATATACCCCATTAAAAAGAGAAAGAATGCTCCTCCTTCCCCTTTTTAAATCTTATTTATTTTTTAGTTTTATCATTCGAAGAAGCTCCCAGCCCAGCTCCTAAAGCTACACCAATCCCTATTCCTATAGGTAGATTGTCCATCAGAAGCCCAATAACCACTCCGATACAAATTCCTATCGCCATTCCTGATCCATTAAAATCAAACTTTTTATATTTATTCATAAGCCCACCTCCTCGGTTGTAAATCAACATACCTATCCACCGTAAGGTTGCCGACTGTTCCTAAGAAAATTTTAAGCAAAGCGAAAAAATTAACCTCCCCTACTGCCTTTTCCCTAACCCCTACAGTTTCTCTCTTTCTTTATTTATTACCCTTTTATACAGATATAAAAAAAGAGCCCTAAGGACTCTTTTTTTAAGCATTCACGTTGTTATTGCTTTTCATTTCGTTTTTAAAAACTCATATCCACTCATTACCTTTTTCTACAAAATCCACTATACTTGTATCTTCTTATAGATTGTAATAGCAGTCTCCCTCGCTAGAAAAGCAATAGCCACGATTAATACAATTAGTGTATAGATAGTCTATTTCCATCTATTCTTCAAACAAAATCGACTCCTATATCGATACCTCTTATGCTGCAAAGCAGCCACACCTACTTCCTTTTTTATCCTACTGCCTACTTCCTAGCTCATACTCCCTCTCTTTTCCCTAGGTCGCAAAGCGATCCTGCCTGGGTGCCATAGGCAGCCCGCCTGGCCGACGCAGGTGTGCCGCCTATCCCTTCTATACAAGAAGAGGATTTTTCTTCTCTACTCCCTTTAAAAGCTTCACTGCTACGATAAAGGTGATTCCTTCTGTTAAAGGCATTGTCCACCAGATTGTCTCGAAGCCGAATAGAGGCGGCAATAATAACAGAAAGATAGAGCAAAGGATAAAACCTCTTAAAAGGGATATGACCATGGATTTCGAGGTTTCAAGCATTGCCTGAAGGAAATAGCTAGCGACTACATTGATTCCCATGAGCAAAAAGGATATGCCGTATATTCGTAGAATAATAGGTCCTGCCTGGAGTACTTCGGTTGTTGCATCCATATAGGCAGAAAGGACTGCCATTGGAAATGCAACGATCACTACAGTAAAGAGTAAACCCATCGCTGCAGAGGTAAACATAGCAAGGTGAAGCGTTTCCTTTACACGGTCTTTCTCTCCTGCTCCCGCATTTATGGAAACGATGGGCTGAATAGCCTGTCCGACTCCATAAAACAAGGACTGAAAAATCATAGCCACACTGGCTACGGTTCCGAATACTGCCAGTTCTACAGCCCCGGCATAACGCATGATTTGTTTATTGAAAAGGATCACTGCCACTCCGAAGGAAATGTCGATAATAAAGGGAGCAAATCCTACGGATAGAATCCTTGGCAGATAGCTTTTAATGTTCGTTATTTTCACAAGTCTTAGCTGGCATCGTTCTTGGAAAAAATAGCTTAAAAGAATGGAGAAGCCTAAGAACTGCCCCATTGCTGTAGCAAGTCCTGCCCCTTCGATTCCCATATCCAACCCGAAGACAAAGAAAAGATCTCCGAGGATATTGAAGATTCCGCCGCTCATATTCGCAATCATAGTAAGCTTAGGAGCTCCGTCGTTTCGGATAAAGGCGATTAACACCTGTCCGATTAGAAAGAGAGGCAAGGAAGGTATCAGCCATTTTGTATAAGCCATAGCATAAGGAAGAACCTCTTCGTCCGCTCCGCAAAACATTAGAAATTCTTCTCGAAATACTACAAAAAGAATCGTAATAACGAGCGCTACCCCTACAGCCAAAGCGAGAGACAGCGCAAAATATCCATCTCCTCGTTCTTTCCTTCCTGCACCCCGGTCGTTTCCCATCATAATCGCCCCGCCGATGCCGAACAAGAGTCCGATACTAAATATCAACGTCCAAAGAGGCATGATTACGGACAAGGCGGCGGATCCCATAGGCCCTTCGTATTGTCCAGAAACGATCGTATCCACTGTAGCGTAAATAGATGAAATAATAGAACTGCCGAATGCAGTAAACAAATATTTCGCATAAAGTGTGTTTAGATTGTCTTTTAGTAAATTCATAATCATACCTCCTTTTGTCTTTTAAATCACAATATTTTTCATAGCAAGATCATTCTATCACGATAATCAAACTCCCACAACACCCTGAAGAGAGAATAAACAGCAACACCATATCTGCTACCTAATAGTCCTCTGAGGATAGATTCTCTGTATTTCCCATGAAGTATTCTTCCTATATCAATCCATCAAAAAAAGAGCCCTTTCGAGCTCTTTTTCTATTACTTATTTTTATCTTTTTTCTTCATGATGACTCTCAAGGCTGCACCTATAGCTCCTCCACTGCCAACACCTATTCCTGTACCCATAGCCATATTATTCATTGCTATTCCTATTCCTGCCCCAATCGCTATTCCTAATGGAAATCCTATCGCAAACCCTATAGGGTTGAAATCTGTTTTATTATCTTTTTTCATAATATCCTCTTTTCTCTTAATTCATATTTTCTTATGCATAATTATACCCAAAGTAAGGTCCTTCTACTTATATATATATGCAAGTGTAAGATTTACAACGCTAGCAGGTATTGCTTTTCTCTGCTCATTGAAAAAGCAGAACCTTTTTTA
>JAAZME010000192.1 GCA_012798975.1 Gallicola sp. | reverse complement strand
GAACAGGGAAGACCACTATTATACAGGCTGTGGTAGATCTTTTTATAGAGAGAAGTTATGAGGTAACCTTAAGCGCTCCAACAGGAAGAGCTGCGAAAAGATTGGAGCAAAGCTGCAAAGTGCCTGCAAAGACGATTCATCGTCTTTTAGGGTACAAACCTGTAGATGAAGGCAGAGGAATGTTTTTTGACTTTAATGAAGAGAATCCTCTTTTAACAGACCTCTTGATCATAGATGAGGCATCTATGATGGATCTTCGTCTTTGCGAAAGTCTATTTCGGGGAATTGGAGAAGAGACAAGAATAATATTTGTAGGAGACGTAGACCAGCTGCCATCAGTTGGAGCGGGAAATGTTCTCGAGGATATGATACGGAGCGGAGAAATAAGGAAGATTTCTTTGAAGACGATCTTTCGTCAGGGAAAGGAAAGCAATATCGTATTAAATGCCCATAAGATTAATCATGGAGAAGAACCTATTCTTAATGAAAAAGGAAAAGATTTTTTCTTTATGCAGGAAAAGAATCCTTCCCTGATTCAAAAAAAAGTGCTGGAACTCGTAGCCAGACGGCTTCCGGAATACTATAAACTGGAGGGACCGGAGGAGATTCAGATTCTTACACCTATGAAAAAAGGGGAGTTGGGGACGTTAGAGTTAAACCGAAACCTTCAAGAAGTCATCAATCCGAAAACCCCAGACAAAGAAGAACTGTATCAAGGAGATCGGATCTTTCGGAAAAAAGATCGTGTAATGCAGATTCGAAATGATTATACAAAAAGCTATAAAACTCTAGAAGGTCAAGAAGGCATGGGTGTTTTCAACGGAGATTTCGGTGTGATATCTGACGTAGATCCTTCTTCAAGGACTATCGAAGTGATTTTTGATGAGGAAAGAAGAGTACAGTACAGCTATAAGGAATTAGACGAACTGTCCTTATCCTACAGCATTACAATCCATAAATCTCAAGGAAGCGAATTTCCTGTAATAATAATCCCCATCGGACCTGGACCCTATATGCTTTTAACCCGAAACTTGATTTATACAGCGATAACAAGAGCGAAAAGAGTTGTTGTGCTTGTAGGGGATCCGAAATATCTCTATTATATGATTCATAATAATCCTGACGACCGTAGACATTCTTCCTTGGATAAAAGAATAAGAGAATATATTCAAGTTTATAAAGGAGTTTATGAAGGCGATGATTAAAGAACTGTTATTTCATGCGAAGCTTTGTCTGGACTGTCATGAAGAGTGGACAAAGAGTAAGGGATTGTGCAAAGATTGTCTAGAAAAGATAGAGTATATTTATGGGAGAAACCGTATTTTATCCGATGTTGACTGTGTCTTTCCCTTTTACTACGGCGGCGAAATAAAAAACCTTCTTATCCGATACAAGTTTCGAAACGAGAGCTATCTATACAGAGTTTTTACAGAACTTTTGTATGCATATATTAAGGATTATCGAGAGAACTGGGATGAAATAATAACCGTTCCTTATACAGATAAAAAAGCGGCCAAAAGAGGATACGAACCTGTCACAATTATCGGCAAAGAGCTAAGCAGAAAGCTTAAAATAGATTTCAGCCTATCTTCAAGAAAGTCAAGAGAAACAGAAGATCAGCATTTCTTAAATGCAGAAGAAAGAATTGAAAATGTAAAAGACGCCTTTTACTGCAATCCCAAGGTAAAAGGAAAAAGAATTCTTCTTTTAGACGATATCATGACCTCGGGAGCAACACTAAGAGAACTGTCCGAAACTCTCTTAAAAGCAGGAGCAAAGACCGTAGACTGTCTAGTGATCGCCTCTGAAAAAAGAGAAGAGAAAGGATATTGGATTCGGCATGAAGAAGAGATTTAAAAGAAGTGTGGAGTGTGATAGAGGGAAGAGGGGAGTTATGGATGAAAACGAGGGGAACGCTCGTTTTCTTCTTAGATAATAGCGCCCGCCACGTTATTTTTTCTTATTTCTAATTGAATTTATTTTCTTTAATCAAAAAAAGAGAGCTTTGCTCTCTTAAGGCTAAGACAAACTCAGGGGTAAGAGCTGAGTTTGTCTTTTTGATTTAATATTTTTTATATTATGAAGAAAAATGAATTTTTTT
>JAAZME010000079.1 GCA_012798975.1 Gallicola sp. | reverse complement strand
GCTTATCATGGTATCGGCGAGCATGATGTGGTTATTCATGTGGGGATCTCAGGACCTGGCGTTGTAAAAAGAGCCATCGAAAAAGTAAAGGGCGAACCTTTGGATATTGTAGCGGACACGATTAAGAAAGCTGCTTTTATGATCACACGCATGGGCCAGCTTGTAGGAAACCTTGCATCGAAAAAACTTGATGTACCCTTCGGCATCGTAGATCTAAGCCTTGCCCCTACACCTGCCATCGGAGATTCTGTAGGAGAAATCCTAGAAGAATTTGGACTCGGTGTTGTGGGAACCCATGGTACTACAGCAGCCCTTGCCGTCTTAAACGACGCAGTGAAAAAAGGAGGTGCCATGGCCTGCAGCCATATCGGCGGACTATCCGGCTCCTTTATTCCTGTATCTGAAGACCATCGTATGATTGATGCGGCTGAAAAAGGACAGATTACCTTAGACAAACTAGAAGCCATGACTGCGATCTGCTCTGTAGGACTGGATATGATCGCCATCCCTGGAGATACTCCCGCTGCTACGATTTCTGCCATCATCGCAGACGAAGCCGCTATCGGTGTACAAAATCATAAAACAACTGCCGTAAGAATTATACCGGCTATCGGGCTGAAACAAGGAGAAAGCGTAGAATTCGGAGGACTTTTAGGCTCTGCACCTGTTATGCCTGTTCACAAAGAAAGCTCCGAAGACTTCATCAAAAGAGGCGGAAGAATCCCCGCTCCGATCCATAGTTTTAAGAATTAAAAAAAGAAATCCTGCTTGCGGATTTCTTTTTTATAGCCTTTGGATGACAAATGAAAATATGGGTTTAGCGGAGTTTTTCAACCTCAACTCCCCTCTCCCCTCTTTCACACTTTCACACTGCTTTTAATCGGTGTGGATTTCTTGAAATAATTTTCGGAAATGGAACTTTTAAAACTATTCTTCCCCTTCCCCCGCCATCGCACAAAGGATCATTCCGACAATAATCAGCACAAGGCCTATAATCCCTATCGTCTGAGGTGCCGGATCTTTTAAAACCAATACTCCGATTAAGAAAGTGAAGATAACTTCGCCGCATTGTGTCGCTTCGATAACGCCCAGCTGAACAGGATTTTTCTTTACAAGATCCGTTGCTTGGAAGAACAAAACGGTGGCTATCACTCCTGAGAAAAGAGCTACGAAGAAGGACTGTGTCAGCTGTCCTGGGGAAGGAAGTCCTGCTTGACTCCATGCAACGAGGGATACGATCAGCCAAAAGGGCATACTCATTACCGTCATTCCAAAAACTCTTTGTATTGTCGTCAGTTCTTCTCCGACTTTTTCCATCATCTTTCTATTTCCTAAAGGATAGGAAAAGGCAGCTATCAGTATGGATAAAAGAGCCATTATGGAACCTGCTATCCTGACTGTCGTTGCGTTTTCTATCTGAAGAAGAAAAACACCAACGATAATCAGAACCGAAAAGAAAAGAGGCTTTTTCGGCAAGGGCATTCCAAAAAGTGGGGTCAAGAGCATCCCGCAGACAATCGTCAGCTGCCATAATGCAGCTACGAGCCAAGATTCCCCGAATACAGAGGCCAAAGTTACAAAGAAATAAAAGAATCCGAATCCTATTGTGCTATATAGAAGCCAAAACACCGGATCTTTTTTTATGGAAGCATACACAGCTCCCGTCTGCTTTTTCGGTGCCAGCATAAGCACCAGCATCGGCAGCATAAAGATATATCTCAAAGAAGCACTCCATAAAAAATGACCTCCCGACAGATTCATGCTTCTATTTAAGATAAAGGTAAAGGCAAAGAAAAAAGAGGCAACAACCCCTAATAATAATGGTTTTTTCATGAATTCTACTCCTCATTCTAAAATTGATAAAAAATCCTCAACCATAGTATCATATTCTAAAGAAAAAAGAGAAACAGAATATCTGTTTCTCTTTTAATCCTTTACTTTGTTCTAATGTCCAGCTCTCCCATTTCTACAAGAGCATTCAGAAAATTGTCGAATTCTGCCTGATTTTCTTTGAGCTCCATTTTCTCTCCATTCAATAACAAACTTCCCATCTCTGTTTCTGAACGAATTCCAATTTCATCTTTCCTTTGATTTAAATCAGCACGGATACTTCCCATTTCCACGGTCAGATTATTCATTCCCAGCATATTACTGTTGCTGATAATCGCTTCTCCCATTTTTATAGTAATATCAGAGTTTTTTATCTCGCTGCCGCTGATGTCCATTTTACCCATCTCAACGATTACATTAAGCTTGTCCATAACTGAATTTTTGATTTCAGATTGTCCTGCGCCAATATTATTTGTCAGCTCTTTGATTCGGCTTCCGCTGATATTCACAGCCCCAGCGTCTGTATCCAAAACAGCGCTGTTAAACTCTCCATCCTTAATATTTACAATCCCCATATCTTGATTGATTTCGATGTTTTCGTCCTTCGGCACTTCAATATTCAGCACGAGATAAGAAGCTCTTCCTTTTTTTGTAAAGAAACGATCCTTGAATTTTATCTGCTCAATCATCAGCTTTTCCTGCTCTTCTTTAATGTCAAGATTATAATCTTCTTCATTTTTCAAGACCGGATAGGTGTAGTCTATATGAAAGACGCTGTCTGCTGAAGGTAAAATATTTACATTATAAAACTTAAATTTCCCGATCACTTCTGTAATATTGTCGAACGCCGCTTCCTGCCTTTCTATAACAAAATCCTTTTCGCCGCTGTTTTTAAAAAGCTTCTTCCGCCTCCTGAGGGCTTGAATAAGCTGAATAATTGCCCTCAATTTGATCGCTTATGCTGTCTCCTATAGAAAACCGGGAAACTTTCCCTGACAAAAAAGCTGCAGCTCCTATGATTAAGCCTATAAGGAGCAGCACTCCTCCTATCTTCACCATTTTATTCATTGTGTTCTCCTTTCCATACGAATAGAAACTTCTCTGCCGATTGCTACAACAATAAATCTAAGAAATTCAACCAATAGAATAGAAGCCCCTGCAGCGGCTAAAGCTCCTCCTGCAAAAAATATTTTCGTCATAAGGTTTGCCTCTATAGTATTATAGCCAAGTAAAACCTGTGTAAAATATTTTAATTTCCTATGTACATTTATCCTTCCTATAAAAACAAACAGGATCTATCGAGCATTTGAATTATTATTGGGTATTATTTGTAATATACTTGAATAATCAGAATATACTTTTAGAATATGTTCGAGAATACTCCTTATTCTATATATTAGGCGGTGAATTATGAAAAAAACGATAATGCTCTTTGTCCTTTTGTTTTCTATTTTTATGTGCTCCTTTTCTTATGCTGAAACATTCTATGAATGGAATGTAGAAGTAGAGCTTTTTAGAAACGGCGACGGTGTGGTTAAAAACACATGGGTCACCGAGGAAGACAAAGGTACGGAAAAATACCTTCCTATCGGAAGCTTAGGCGGCAGCGAAATTTTAGATTACAGAGTTCGGGAAAATGGAAAGCCTTTTATCTACAAGTCAGACTGGGACAGCGATGACAGCCGAGAAGAGAAAACCGGACGATACGGAATGATTCAAAAAGGCGATGGAGTGGAACTTGTCTTTGGTATCGGAGAATACGGTCCTCATCGATACGAATTCCAGTACAGGGTTACGGATATGGTAAAGGCTTTGGAAGACGGCCAGTCTTTATACTGGCAGTTTGTCAACAGCGGCTTAGACAATCCCCCTGAAAAAATGGAAATCCGTATCAAAGGCTATACACCTTTTACCTCTGATACTGTGAAGATGTGGAGCTTCGGCTACACTGGAGATATTCAGCTGGAACCGGATGGAACTGTAGCTGCTGCAAGCAGTCAAGCTTTAACGAAAAACAGCTACGGCACGATTCTACTCCAGTTTCCCGAAGGGTATTTTAATACAAGCTCTACAGTCTCCCGTACTCAAGAAGAACAAAGAGAAGAAGCTTTTAAAGGCAGCGATTATGGGACAGAAAAAGAGGAAACAGCCTCCGACTATATTCTCTATCTGATCACCGGTCTTATAACAGCTGCCTTTATCTTTATCTTTGTGACAGTT
>JAAZME010000092.1 GCA_012798975.1 Gallicola sp. | reverse complement strand
CACAGCCGAATCCATGGGCATCCGCTGTTTCTTCGGCAGTTTCTCGGATGATTTCTCCCATAACTTTTACAGCGTTCATGTTGATGCCGGCCTTTGTAGAGCCTACATTCACACTGGAGCAGACTCGTTCTGTTTGAGCCAAAGCTTTTGGGATGGAACGGATCAGGTTAAGGTCGCTTTGTGTAAATCCCTTTTCAACAAGTGCAGAAAAACCGCCGATAAAGTCGATGCCGATTTCTTTTGCAGCTTTGTCTAGTGTTTTCGCAAAGGGAACCAGATCTTTTTCTCCAGAGGCTCCTGCGATGAGGGATATGGGTGTGACAGAAACTCTTTTATTGGTAATAGGGATGCCGTATTCTTCTTCGATTTGTGCAGCAGCTTGTACAAGTCCTCCCGCATTGTCAACAATTTTGTTGTAGATTTTCTCTCGGCATTTTTCTCCGTCGCTGTCGATACAATCCAGTAGAGAGATCCCCATAGTAATCGTTCGGATATCCAGATTTTCTTCTTCAAACATGCGTATGGTTTCAAGTATTTTTTCTCGGCCTATCATAAGTTCCTCCTATATCAGATGCATTGCATCGAAGGTTTCAGCAGCTTGGATGCGGATTTCGATATGCTGTTCTTTTCCCACTTCCGTCATTTTCTTTTGGATCTCGGAAATTTTCATATCCTCCGCTTCCACTAGTAGTATCATAGTGAAATACTTGTCCATAAGGGTTTGAGAAATATCAACGATATTGATATTAAACTCCGCCAGTTCTTTTGATACACAGGCGACGATCCCAGGGTGGTTCTGTCCGATAACCGACATTATTGCTTTCATTTGTTGCTCCTTTCTGTTCGAAACAGGTATTGTTTGTTAACGATATATCTGTTTTCATTATACTCCAATGATAGTTTAAGGGAAATAATAAGAAAGATATTTGGATAGATAAATTAAAACTGTTAAGAAATTTACTTAAACTTATAAAACAAAGATAATAAAGAAGATCTTTTATCGATAAGTTCTTTGGAAAAGGGTATGAATGATTTTAAAGGAGGGATTAAGATGACAAAACTTTCAGAAGAAAAATGTGTACCCTGCAGTGAAGGAGCAGATCCTTTAAAGCATGGAGAGATTGAAGAACATTTAAAAGAAGTAGAAGGATGGGAAAATATCGACGACAAGAAAATCGAAAAAGCCTTCAAATTCAAAGATTTCGCCGAGGCTCTTGATTTTACAAACAAGGTTGGCGCCATCGCAGAAGAAGAAGGTCATCATCCAAACATCCATCTATCCTGGGGAAGGGTAAAGATTCAGCTTTATACAGCAAAGATCAAAGGTCTTCATTTAAATGATTTTATATTGGCAGCAAAAATTGATGAAATAAAACTTTAAAAAGGCAGGTTTCCCTGCTTTTTTATATGTAAGAATAGTAGAATATAAGGATTTAATTTTTAAAATTATTTTTCTTGGGTAAAATAAATACTGAAGGCAAAATCAGATCAAGAGAGAACCGAAAGGAGATTTCATGAAAAAGATATTAATTTTTACAGCAGATGTATTTGACGATAGAGAGTTTATATATCCATTTTATAGAGTGCAGGAAGCAGGCTACGAGGTAGATGTTGCCGGCCCTGAAAAAGGAAAGTACAAAAGCAAAAATGGATTTGAAAACGAAGCAAATCTTGCATTCTCCGATGCGAAAACAGAGGACTACGATGCACTGATTATACCGGGAGGTTATGCACCGGATAAAATCAGAACCAGCGAAGATGCCCTTCGTTTAACAAAAGAATTTAAAGATGCAGGAAAACCTATCGCTATGATCTGCCATGCAGGTTGGGTAGGGGCTTCAGCGAATGTGATAGACGGAGTAAAGATGACATCCACTCCGACAATTAAAGACGATATGATAAATGCAGGAGCAAACTGGGTAGACGAAGAAGTTGTTGTAGATAAAGGATTTATCACTTCCAGAAAACCGGAAGATCTTCCAGCCTTTATGCAGGCGCTTCTTGTAGCGTTGCAATAAGAAGAATTTAATAAGTTTAAAAAGACGGCGGAAGCCGTCTTTTTTATATCATAAAATTTGAGGCTAGTGAAATATATCAATAAATCAAGAAAGTGAAAACCTCTTATTAAGATTTTGGTAAGTATAATAATATTATCAAACTGGCAAGAAAGTAAATAAACATAATATAGATAGTACTTCAAGGAAAAAGAAGCTTGAAATATATAGAGTTACAT
>JAAZME010000273.1 GCA_012798975.1 Gallicola sp. | reverse complement strand
GAAAGTTTACCAATATATCTTTTTTGATAAATACCGATCAGATTTGATAATATAAGTGCTCGATACAGATCTTCTTTTTCTTTTTTTAATTCCTTGGCATAAACGATAACAGGAATCGATACGGTCATTCCCTGATTGCCGGAGCCAGAGTTTATCATGACCGGCTTGCTGCAGCCGCCCATTCTGGCGTCGCTTCCTGCAGCAGTCATAGCTCTTGCTTTTATTTTCAAAACATTTTCGTCGTTGTATTCTAAAAGAGTTTTCCCGATGGATGAACCGTATTCTTTAGCGAGGCCTTCTTCAGCGATGGCTGTATTGTATTCAATCTGCATATCAAGAAGAGTTGTCAACTCTTTGTTTTCATTTAAATCAACGGTATCTGCAAATTCTAAGATAGATCCAATGGATAAAATTTCCAAATCCGAATCAGTCGAATTCTTTTCTCCTTCATTTTCAGGGGGAGCCAATAGATATTCTCCGTCTTTTTGAATAGAATAAAAAGAGCTGTGGTCATCTTTTAATTCTACGATGGCTTGATCTTTGTCTTTGACAAGATTTGCCACGATATAAAGACCTTCAATTCCTTCTACAAACTGAACTTTGATTTTGTTTTCGAAGATAAGTTTCTTTGCTTCTAGGATCATTTCATGGGTAATGTTTTCTAGAACCTTAAGTCCTTTAGAAGAATCGCCGCCTAGTATTCCTAAAGAAGCTGCGATTTCAATGCCGTGCAGGCCTTCTGCATTTGGTACGATAACAGATTTTGCGTTTTTTATAATATTGCCGCTGCAGAGAATAGTAGCTTTTTCAGGAAGCTCCCCTAGAACTTCTCTGGCTTTTGCTGCGGCTAATGCAATGGCGATAGGCTCTGTACAGCCTAAGGCAGGCATTACTTCTTGAAGAAGGATATTTTTCATTTGATATTGGGTGATTTTATCCATAGGAACCTCCTGTGATATAATAGATAAAAGATTTAAACTGATAAGACTACTAATGATATTACTGATCATATCAGCAAAAGCTTTAATTGTCAACGAAAAGAGGAAAAAATGGCAGAGAAAAATTTAAGAATTAAAGTGTATGAAAATATTAAAAAAGACCTTATTCGGGGTAAATATAATATATATGACCGTATCAATGAAAAGGAGCTTATGGCAAAATACGAAGTAAGCAAAGCACCTATTCGAGATGCCTTGATTGAGTTGTGCAATGAAGGGGTTTTAAAGAGCGTTCCGAGATACGGCTATACCATTGTTCAATATTCCGATGAATATTTAAAAAGTATTATCCAGTTTAGGGAAGTTGTGGAAATTGAATATCTAAAAAAATACTGGGATCGGATTCAATTGGAAGATATTCAGAATTTGGAAGAACTTCACCATTCAACAACGTCGGATGTGGATAAATCCCAAATCGAAAATTATTGGAAAGCCAATCAAGATTTCCATCTTAAGCTGGCGTCTTTTTATCATGATGAATTCTTTTACGAGACTTTAAAAACAGCTATGACAAAGCAGATGATTATTTTTGCCCAGTTTTATTGGAATCATTGGGATAAATCGGTTTTTAATCTATACAGCCATCAGCATGACAGCTTAATAGAGTTATTGAAAAATGGAGATAAAGAGAAGGCCGAAAAGGAATTAAAAAGAGATATTCAAAGTTTTATGCAGCTCTAAGGAAAACCTGTTTTTGCATCAAGGCTGTTTAAGAG
>JAAZME010000312.1 GCA_012798975.1 Gallicola sp. | reverse complement strand
CTAATGTTCCAATTAACAGCATTATAATCCAAAAGACGGAGTTTATAAGTTTCGCGCCCAAGTATCCTTTGCTGCTTACGGGGAGGCTGAAAATTAAGTATCTCGAGTCATGATACAGATCTCGCCTAAAATAAGAGATGATCATAAAAAGAAATAATAAGTTCAGTACAAACATCAATACCACAAGAAAAGACATAGCAAGACCTTGAAAGAGGGTATTTGATTCTGATAAACTCGCAATAGTCGGATACATCAGCAAATTAACTACAATGATAGAAAGAATCAAACCTAAAAACAGTTTTGCAGTTCTTCCGAATTCTACTTGTAAGAATTTACTCAATCTCCTCACCTCCAAATTCCCTGCGGTAGATTTCATCCAGAGAGGCCTTTCGTTCGATACGAAGGTCTTCAGCGTTGCCGTCGAGTACAATTTTTCCTTCGTTAATAAAGAGGGCACGATCAAAGATGCCTTCCATTTCTTTAATAATATGGGTTGTTACAAGCATAGTGCTTTCAGGATCGATATTTGAGATTACAGCAGACAGGATCTGCTCTCTCGCTACAGGGTCGACACCTGCAATAGGCTCGTCCAGCAAAAAGAGTTTAGCGTCTCTAGAAAGGACAAGGGCTAAGTTCAGTTTCTCTTCCATACCTTTCGATAGAGAGGAAATTTTCATCTTCTCTTCAAGCTGCATATTTTCCAGCAGTTTTTTCGCTTTTTCCATACTAAAATCTTTGTAAAAATGATTAAAGAGCTTTAAAGATTCTTTAATATTGTCTTGATTGCCTAAAAAGTTACGGTCAGGCAGATAGGACACGAAGGATTTTGTTTTCACGCCTGGTTTTTCTCCCTGAATATAAACATCCCCTTTATAGCGGAGAATCATGCCGGAAAGAATTTTTATCAAAGTGGTTTTGCCGGAACCGTTGGGACCAAATAATCCGTTTACAGTCCCTTCTTCCAAGGTGAGAAGTTCCAAGTCGACTGCTGTTTTCCTTCCATATTTCTTCTTAAGATTTTGAATTTCTACTGTATTAATCATTATTCACCCAACTTTCTTTGATTAATGTAATACTCTTATCTCGAGGAAACCCCAGGTTATTCATATCCTCGACAAAAGATTGAACAATGTCTTTGGCCATTTCTTCCCTTAAACGGTCAAACATTTCTTTGTTATCTACGACAAAAGACCCTACACCTCTTTGTGATAATAAAATGCCTTCTCTTTCTAAATCGCTATAACTCCTTTGAACTGTGTTGGGATTCACTTTTAAATCTCCTGCGATTTCCCGAACAGCCGGTAATTTATCACCAGGTTTCAGTTCCCCTCGGATAATCCGAAACTTTATTAAATCCATAATCTGTATATATATAGGTTGATGATCGTTAAAATCCAAAAGAACCCCTCCCTCCGTATTGTATTAGATATATAGTACACTCGAGGTGTTTATTTGTCAATATTTACATAAAGCAGGTCGTCATTTTTTGAAACACTTTTGTGCAATCGAATTTTTTGTTTTCTAAACTTTGCCAGTTCGACGAGATGTTTCTTTTCGAGAATTGTTCCTTTTTCTAAATACAAACTGCCGGGAGGATAGATGTAGATATCTTCTAGCAATTCTTTGCCTTCGCATTCTAAAAAAGGAAGACCGATATTGTCATGGATCTTATTTTGCGGAGAACTTATGGAAGGCGATCTTTTGTAATTTTCTATTGTATTATAAAGGCGGTTAAAATCTCTTTCCTCGTCGAGTATCGTGGAAATCAATACAATAGTATTCTCATCGTGCATTTCTGCATAGATTCCATTTTTTTCTAAATAAGAAAGCATATCGATAACATTTCCTTTAGGATAAAGAAGTATTCTAGTAAAATCTTTTTCTGAATCCATTTCTGCTGATATATGGATATTATTCTCAAGTTTTCTTAGGAATAAGTCAATCATTTTCTTCAAGGATAGGAATTTTTCCTTGTATTTCTGCATATAACGAAAGGATAAATCCAGGGATGCGATAAAAAGGAAAGAGGGAGAGGAGGTTTGAAGCATAAGGAGCATGCTTCTTACTCGTTGGATATCCTCTTCGTTTAAACTGCCTATATTTAATACAGCTGTTTGTGTAAAGGAAGGCATTGTTTTATGGAAACTATTAATACTGATAGAACAGCCTGATTCTACAGCAGACTTTGGAAAGAGGCTGCTGTAGACGAAATGGGAGCCGTGGGCTTCGTCAATTATTGTATAGATTCCTCTTTCGCTGCAGTAGGCAGCTAGTTTTTCGATGTCTGAAGCATAGCCGTAATAATTAGGTCTGGTAAGAAAAACCATTTTTATATCTTTATCCTCTTCCAAAATTTCGAAGATCTTTTCTTCAGAAGCGGGAAGGGGGAAACCTTTTTTATGAGAAGGCTGTTCTAATACAACTTTCTTTAATCTGCCAAGTTTCACCGCATTATGGACGGACTTATGACATCCTGATTCGATCAGTATCTTATCCCCCGGATCTAAAAGTCCCATTACAGAGGATAAGATGCCGACGGTGGAACCATTTACAAGATAAAAACTTTCTTTTGATTTCCGGTCCTTTTTCAGATCGTTCAAACTTTCAGCCAAAAAGGAGACAGGATAGTACAGATCATCTGTATCATCAAGCTCCGTAACATCGAAA
The DNA here is from genome assembly GCA_012798975.1 of Gallicola sp. Classification (GTDB taxonomy): domain Bacteria; phylum Bacillota; class Clostridia; order Tissierellales; family Peptoniphilaceae; genus JBQKLI01. The sequence goes on along the minus strand of JAAZME010000312.1, from coordinate 2,398 downwards.
GAATAAAGATTCTCAGCTAAGGCATTAAATTCTTCTGGGAGTGTTCCTTTATGTCCTGGCATATGAAAGCGAAGTTTGGATTTGTTTTGATATTCCTCTAACCCCTTAAGGATAGGGGAACGGAGGGGGTTATCCATTTGCCTGTTCCATCATTTTGCTGACTTCAACCATAATCGCGCATTCTGTTCTTTTTCGCTGGAGTTCGCATCCTAATTCATAGGGTTTTTGCAGATCCTTATTGAAATTATAAGCATTTGCATGACAGCCGCCGGAACAGTAAAATTTCGCCCAGCAGTTTTCGCAGGAAGGTTTTGAAAATACATGGGAGTTTAAGAATCCCTTTGTAATTTCTTCAGGAAATTCAATAGTTTCTTCTAAGAGATTTCCTAGTTTGAAATCTTCATTGCCGACAAATTGATGGCAGGGGTAGATATCTCCTTCAGGAGTAACTGCTACATACTCGCATCCTGCACCGCAGCCTTGAACTCTCTTAATAATACAAGGGCCTTGCGATAGATCAACCATAAAATGGAAGAATTTGAAAGGATCGCCTTTGACTTGGTCTTTTGCATATTCGATAGCCAGTTTTTCGTATTCCTTTTTAATTGTTTCTAGATCTTCTTCGGTGATGGCATAATCGTCGTATTCAGAATCTACTACAGGCTCGATAGATGCAAGATCGAATCCTAAATCTTTGAAATGCTTGACATCTTCCGAGAAGTCTAAATTTTTCTTTGTGAAAGTTCCGCGGACATAGTAGTATTTGTTCTTTCTGCCTTCTACAAGCTTCTGGAATTTCGGTACGATCAGGTCGTAACTGCCTTTATCATTGACCGTTTTTCTCATAGAGTCGTTTATTTCTTTACGTCCATCCAGGCTTAGGACTACATTATGCATATGTTTGTTGATATAGTCGATTTTTTCGTCATCTAATAATACGCCGTTTGTAGTAATGGTAAAACGAAACTGCTTGTTGTGTTCCAGAGCTTTCTCATTGCCGTACTCTACTAAAGTTTTAACCAGTTCAAAATCCATAAGCGGCTCGCCGCCAAAGAAGTCTACTTCCAGATTTTTTCTGTTTCCAGATTCAGAAATCAAATAGTCGATAGCTTTTTTACCCACTTCTTCAGTCATATAGGCTTTATGTCCTCCGAAATCTCCTTGGGAAGCAAAGCAGTACTCGCATTTTAAATTGCAGTCGTGTACTACATGAAGACACATTGCTTTTAAAACAGGATTTCTTTTTTTGAAATCTTCCGAGTCCATATAGTCTGCAGAGGAATACAGGAGGTTTTCATTTTCCATCTCTTGGATTTCCCTATAGGCTTCTTCGATTTTTTCAGCAGGATATTCATGAAAAACTTCTTTTATTTCCTCAAGAGTTTTTTCTTTATAAAGGTCTAATATATTATAGGTGATATCATCTACCACGTGGATCGCCCCGCCATTTACATCGAGGACGATATTGTAATTATTCATTTTATACTTATGGATCATCTATTTCTCCTTAATTTGTAATTTAAAAAAGGATTGAGCATCTCAATCCTTTTTTCTGTTCCGGTTATCTAGATTCGTTTTCGCATTCTTGATTTGCTACAGTACAAGAAGTTTTACAAGCTGATTGGCAAGAAGTTTGGCATTCTCCGCAACCGCCTGTGCAAGCAGAATCTTTTAATGTGCTGCCGGTAAGAGTTAAAATATGTTTTTTCATAATATGTACTCCTTTCCTTGAATTCATTTTATTATAACATAAATACTAATCCTGGGAAATAATTGTCCCTTCATTATCGATAGAAAGATCAACGGCTTTCCACTGATCTTCAAGAGTGTGTAAATAGTTTTGTATATTTTTCTTAAAGCTGTTCTCCTCGTTTTTGCGGAGAATCATAATAGTAGGGCCAGCACCGCTTAGAAAGGCACCGTAAGCACCTAGATCATAAGCTTTTTGTATAATACGGTCGAAATTTGGTATAAGGCTTGATCTATAAGGTTCGTGAAGCTTATCTTTAAGAAAATATTTAAGATCTTTGAATTGACCGTTTTTTAAGCTTTCTACAAAAAGCATCGCATGGGATAGATTATAGGTCGCATCGGTTAATGAAACTGTCTCAGGAAGCACAGCTCTTGCCTTTTTGGTAGAAAGTGTAAAATCCGGGATTAATGCCGTACAAAGAAGTCCTGAGGGGATATTGGCTTTGCGATAGAAGATTCTATCGTCTTCCCGCATAGATAATGTAAGCCCGCCAAAAAACTGGCTGGATATATTGTCGCAGTGTCCTTCAATAGCTACGGCTTTCAAATAGATCTCTTCTGTTGTCATTTTCTTTTTCAAATATCGGTTTGCTGCGATAACGCCGGCCAATATGCAAGTTGCAGAAGACCCTAAACCTCTTGATAT
>JAAZME010000346.1 GCA_012798975.1 Gallicola sp. | reverse complement strand
TGAAGAGTATGTGAAAATTTATAAAAAAATCAGGAATGGGGAATAAAATGAAAGTGCTGATCGGCAGTCATGGCTATCCTTCAAGTGAATATCCGATGAATGCGATTCACGAAATGGTGTATGCAAAGGCTTTAAAAAAAGCTGGAATCGACGTTGCTGTTGGAGGACTGGATATGAGATCTTTTCGAAGAAAGCGGCGATGGGGTTTCGAAAAAAGAATAGTCGATGATATCCCTGTGTATATTATGAATATACCTGTAGGAGCTGTTGATGCACGCTTTCTTTCTAAAGCTGCAGCCCTTGGATTAAAGAAGCTTTTGCCGAGAATTATTAGGGAGCAGGGAGAACCGGATATTGTTCACTCTCATTTTTCCGATACATCCTATGCCTATGCGAAGGTTCTCAAAGGGAAATATCCCCTTGTTGTCACAGAACACTCTTCATTATTAAACAAAGAAAATAAAGAAGATATTAAAAAAGACCTGTATGATGTTTCCAAATATGCTTTTCATCATTGTGATCGTTTGTTGATCGGCAGCCCCTTTTATCAAGAAAGAATTGAAAGGATATTTAATGTAAAATCGGAGTATATTCCTATACTGACCCCTACAAGTGTTTTCAAAAAGGGACAAGAGAAATGTCCCTATTTTAAAATAGTATCCACAGGAAACTTGAAAGAAAGCAAAGGGCATAGAGATTCGATTAAGGCATTTTCAAGAGCTTTTAAAGGAGAAAATGCAAGATTATTTATCTACGGCGAAGGGGAAGATCGAAAAGCTTTAGAAGGAATTATCGAAGAAGAAGGCTTGGAAGAACAGGTGTTTTTAGAAGGGCAAACGTCTTTAAGGGAGATAGCAGAAGAATATTTAGATGCAGATCTTTTTCTTTTAGCAAGCTATTCGGAAACATTTGGAAAAGCGATTGTAGAAGCAATGAAAGCGGGTTTGCCGGTGTTATGTACTAGAAATGGCGGAAGCGAACATTTTATAAAAGAATTTAACGGAAAACTTGTGCCGGCGAGGGATATTGATGCTATCACAAAAGAGCTGAGTTGGTTTAAAAATCATATCGGTGAATTCGATAAAGACAGAATAAGCGGGTATATTATAGATAATTATTCCGAAGACGAAATAATAAAAAAAGTGATCCGTGTTTACGATGATTTGTTAGAGGTGCAGCATGGGAAATAAAAAGAACAACAGCTATAGCGATATTAATAAAAAATACAGCTTTTTGAATGAAGGTGTTGAAGGACTGAACAAAAAAAGGCCTTCGGGAAAGAGAACTGCATCTATTCAGAAACAAGAACAGCTGGCGAATCAAAACAGGAAACGGCGCCAGACCCTTCGGGAAGAAAAAAGAAGGATTATGAATGCACAAAGGGAGTTAGGCCATACGGTAAAGCTTAACCCGCAAGAAATCGAGTTTGAAAGAAGACGATTAGAGCAGGTCAAAAAGAAGCGCAGAGCGGAAGAGGTAAGAAAGAAAAAAAGAAGAAACAATGGAATCTTTATCATTGTGGTATCGATTCTCCTTGTCGTGCTGCTGGCAGTGCTGATAAAAAATACATTAGCCGGCAGAGCTCAAGCCAACCAACAGGCAGCAAATCAGAATACGCAGATAAAGCTGCAGGAAGAGACTCCGCAGACAGGCAGCACAGATTCTACCCAGCTTCTCGGTTTCAACAAAACGGGAGAAGAGCTGCCGATTTATAAAGAAGCCAATGAAGAGAATAAATTTGCAGAAATTCCTCAAAATGTATATGTGAAAAACTTTGGTCAAAATGGGGAATTTACAAAAATAAAATATCTTGATCAAGAAGGTTATGTTAAAACTGCAGGATTAAAGTCTATAGAAGATCCAAATCAGCTTAAAGTGATCAACGGAGTACTTTTAGTGAATGATACCTATAGTCTTCCAAAGGATTATGATCCAGGGCTTGATGTGGATGCTCAAAAGGCCTTTGGGATAATGGTAGAAAATGCGAAAGCTGATAATATTGTATTAAAATCTGCCAGCGATTATAGGAATTATGCCCAGCAGGAAAAGGCGAACTCCGGTAAAGTAAATGATTATGGAGAGTATAAAGCAGACAGCAGACAATTGGATCTAGGTACCAGCGAACATCAAACAGGGCTTGCTTACGATATTATGGGCGAGGATTATGAGGCGAAATACACAGAAGCCTTCGCTGATTCAAAAGAAGCTTCTTGGCTGAAAAACAATGCCTATAAATACGGTTTTATCGAGCGCTTCCCAGCCGGAAAAGAATCCCAAACAAATCGGCGGGCAGAACCTTGGCATTACCGCTATGTAGGAGTAGAGATTGCACAAAGAATATTTGAAGGCAAACTTACCCTTGAAGAATATTTAAACGGCAGCACGACTCCAACTACTATAGAGAATAATGTAGACAGACCTGAAATAAAACCTGCTGCTGAGCCGGAAGAGAGCGGCAGCGAACCGGCAGAACAGCCAAGTTCAGAATCCACAAACAATAATCAAAATACAGGTGGGGATAATACAGGAAATTCGGGTACAAATAATCAAGGACAGAATTCCGATAGTGAAACTCAAAACACTCCATCGCAAAATACGCAGAATACACAAAATACACAAAACACTCAGAATACGCAGAATATACAAAATACACAGAACAATTCACAGCAAAACTCAACACCGGAACAGAATAGTCCTGGAAATTCCCAAGAGACACAATAGACCGAAGATTGAGTCTGGTATAAGGAGGCATATGTGAAACCGACGATAGTAGATGCTAATAATTTCGATGAAGAAGTGATAAATCTCGCCGATACTAAAATATTGGTAGATTTTTGGGGGAACCATTGCGGTCCCTGCAAAGTTATGGATCCGATTATAGATCAAATAGCTGAAGAGAGAGAAGACATTAAAGTCTGCAAATGCAATATCGACGAGAATAGAGAAGTAGCGAAGAAGTATTCCGTCTTATCCAAGCCCACGTTTCTTGTTTTTCTAAACGGAGAAGAAAAGAAATATGCAGTAGGGGCAAAAAGAAAAGAAGATTTAATCAAAATGATTGAAGAATTATAGGAGGCTGTTATGGGAGCAATTGTAATTACAAATGATAATTTCGAAGAAGAAGTATTAAACGCCAAAGAAAGTAAAGTATTGGTTGATTTTTGGGCATCATGGTGCGGACCTTGCAAAATGTTATCGCCAATTATTGACGAAATAGCTTCTGAAAATCATGAAGGTCTTAAAGTCTGCAAAGTAAATGTAGACGAAAATCAAAGCTTAGCGATGAAATATCAAGTAATGAGTATTCCTACATTACTTGTATTTGAAAACGGAGAAGTTGTAAAAACCTCAGTAGGAGCTTTACAAAAAGACAAAGTATTAGAATTAGTAAAATAAGATGCAGAGAGATGATTTCATCTCTCTTTTTTCTTTATAGAAAAGTTTAGAAAAAGAGAAGATAGAAAAGAGAAATTATTGTAGAAACAAAAAGCTTGTTTCTTTCCTCCGAAAATCCTCGATACCTATTATAATATACGATTTATAAAAACGGCTTTCTCTCATATGAGGAAACACGTTCCATGTTTCCACCATAACTTTAATTTCTCACTCTCCACTCTTTCTTTAAAGCTCATTTAGCAGCTAATCGATGAAATATTGTATATTTTTAGAGGATATCTAAGGAGGCGGATATGCTAAACTATCAGTAAAGAGAAAGGAGATATTATGGACATTATTCTATTAGTAGGTGGAACTATACTAGGAATATTTATTCTTATGGGTCTTGGGAAAATATTCAGTTTATCCTTTAAAATTTTAGTGAGACTTGTGTTTAATGCTCTTGCAGGAGCCATTACGCTTCTTGTTTTTAATGTAATCGGCGGTTTGTTCGGAGTAAGTATAGCTATTACCTTTATCAATGCGCTGATAGCAGGGATATTTGGTATACCCGGTGTTCTCTTTCTGATTTTGCTTCAGATAGTATAAAGGATGTAAATGTTTCTTTGGGTCGGAACAGCGGCTAAAGGATCAATAAAATTTGCCATAAACCTTGCTAAATTCAAGGGTCCTTGATATAATACGTAAGTATGAATCTTTTAATTTTGATATAAGGAGGCGCTAACCATGGCAGACTTTACTCTAAACTGCGCGAAAAGAGAGAGCGTAGGTAAAAATAAAGTTAATAAGCTTAGAGCAGAAAAAATAATCCCAGGTATCGTATATTCAAAGGGAGACGAACCGATTCCGGTTCAAGTAGAAGAAAGAGATTTAGCGAAAGTATATCGTGAAGCAGGAACAAGTAATATTGTTTTCTTAATGATTGACGGAGAAAGATATCAAGTACTTTTTAAAGATGTACAAAAGCATCCTTTCAAAAACCAATTTGTTCACGTTGATTTCTTACATCTTAAAAAAGGTCAAAAACTTCGTGTTAATGTACCTATCGTATTGGAAGGAAGAGACGAAATTCGTGTTCAGCCATCTGTATTAATGCAGACACTAAACGAAATTGAAGTAGAATGTACTCCTGCTAATATTCCAAACGAAGCAGTAGTAAGTGTTGAAGAAATGCAAATCGGAGATAATATCTTCGTATCAGATCTTGATATTTTCAACGACGAAAATATTGAAATCTTAACACCAGCTGAAGAATTAATAGCTGCTTTATCTGAACCAAGAGAAGAAGTTATTGAAGAAACAGATGAAGAAGTTGCAGCAGATGCAGCAGATGTTCCAACTGTTGACGAAACAAAAGAAACAGATGAAGAAGATGCTGAATAATTTCTTAAAAAGCGCGGGGGCAACCTCGCTTTTTTTGTTTTGTTAAAAGTTGTTTTTAAGGTAGAATATAGTTAACGATATAAAAAGTGGTGATAGGATGTTTATAACATTTGAAGGACCGGATGGATCCGGAAAAAGTACAATATTAAATAAGGTATGCGAGAATTTAAAAAAAAGAAAGATCGACTTTTTAAAAACACGGGAACCTGGAGGGCCGGAGATCTCGGAAAAGATCCGAAATCTTTTATTGGATCCGGAAAATGGCGAGCTGTCATTTAGAACAGAAGCCCTTCTTTATGCTGCAGCAAGAGCGCAGCATGTCGATCAATGGATCCGTCCCGCACTCAAAGAGAAGAGACTTGTTTTATCCGATCGGTTTATTCTTTCAAGCATTGCCTATCAAGGTTATGGAAGAGGATTAGGTGCGGATGCTATTTGGGGGATCAATGATTTTGCGATCCAAGAGGTAAAACCGGATCTTGTTTTATTTTTCGATATCGATCCCGTCTTATCGATAAAAAGAAAAAGAGAGAATTTTAAACCGGATCGTTTAGAACAAGAAATGGATAGTTTTCATCAAAAGGTTTTTCAAGGATATCAATCAATTCTACAGCAATATAGAAACGACAGCACTTTTATACGGATAGATGCTTCGGGCAGTATAGAGGAAGTTTACGAACGAGTGATGAAGATTCTTAATCTTCAGTTAGGGGGAATAGAATGAAATTAGTAGTGGCAATTGTACAGGATC
>JAAZME010000370.1 GCA_012798975.1 Gallicola sp. | reverse complement strand
CGAATGAACTTTTCGTTTTTTATCCATAACTCCCCTATCCACTCTTTCACACTCTGAAGCCCTAGCCCAAATCAGGTATTTTGATTTGGTTGCAGGTCTCATGCCACTCATTTCCCAATAACGGTTTTTTCGTTCTTGGCTAGAAATGATCGGCCACTCTTCTTTTCCCTCATGGTATTCTGTATTCAAAATTTAGATTACCCGCAAAAAAAGCAGCTTGCCTATGCAAGCTGCTTTTTAAATACTCTTATTCTGCTTTTCCGCTGGATCCGAAAAGGTCCATTTTTTCTTTTACAAGTTTTACTACTGCATCTGTTCCTGGTTTTAATAGTTTTCTAGGGTCAAATCCTTTACCTTCTCTGTCTTTGCCTTCTTCGATATATTTTCTTGTGGCTTCTGCAAAGACAAGCTGGCATTCTGTGTTTACATTGATCTTAGAAACACCAAGTCCGATAGACTCTTTTATCATATCGTCTGGAATTCCTGTTCCTCCATGAAGAACTAGAGGCATTCCGCCGACTTTCTTTTGAATCTCAGCTAAAACTTCCAAGTTTAGTCCTTGCCAGTTTTCTGGATAAACACCATGGATATTTCCAATACCTGCTGCTAAGAAGTCGATTCCAAGATCTGCAATTCTTTTACATTCTTCAGGATCTGCGATTTCTCCGCTTCCTACAACTCCGTCTTCTTCTCCTCCGATCGCTCCGACTTCAGCTTCTACTGAAATGCCTTTGCTGTGTGAGATTTCAACGATTTCTTTTGTTTTTTCTATATTTTCTTCGATAGGATAGTGGGAACCGTCGAACATTACAGAAGTAAATCCTGCGTCGATTGCTTTTAAGGCTCCATCATAAGAACCGTGATCTAAGTGAATCGCTACAGGTACAGTAATACCCATTTCTTCCACCATTCCTTCGACCATTTTGACAACTGTTTTAAATCCAGTCATATACTTGCCGGCACCTTCTGAAACTCCCAAAATAACAGGTGATTTTGTTTCTTCTGCTGCTTGTAGAATCGCTTTTGTCCACTCTAAATTGTTGATATTAAACTGGCCTATGGCATATTTTCCTTCTAATGCATCTTTTAACATTTTATCCGCTGCAACTAACATGATACCCCTCCTATTAATTATGTAATATGAATTCATAATTAATTATATCATAAAACCCGTACTTATTGTATTTCTCCTATTTTTAACACCGTCTTAAAAAGAATTCAAGATCGGAAGCACTATGCCAATCATGAAAACCCCGATTAAAAGAAGACCAAATAAAGGCAGCAGTATCGTTTCAGCAGCATCTTCCATTTCTTCCGGAAGAAATGACAATAGCTTCTGAAGAATGATATAGAGATAACCGGTCATCACCCCTCCAAGAACCCCGCCGAGAACCGTCATGACTGCATTATTTATATGCAATGCAATAAATCCTGCGATCATACCCGGCAGCCAGGCAGAATCGATACCAGATTTTAATGCAATAAAACCAGATAATAGTATAATAAAAAACTGCAGGATTCTTTTTCCTAAAGTGTTAGCGAAGAAATATACGTAGCTGTCTCCGAAATTCCCCTGCAAAAGAAGTGATACTCCATACAGGACCAGTCCTGCTATGAAAAAAGAGATAAACGTATAAATGCTTATGGGCAGGGTTTCAAGAAAACGGACTTTCTGTTTGCCCATTTTTTCTTTTCCCGGCTTTCTTTCCCGATCATCATCCTCTTTTAACTCTTGGGGAATATGATCCAGTATTCGATTGATTAAGGCTTGGGGCTGTCTTATCCCTTCTGAAACAGGAACTTTTATAATATGCTTTCCTCGAAACCGCTCAAGGTTCATCTTCATCTCGCTGGCAATAATAATTCCAAAAGCCCGGTCGATATCATTCTCTGTTAAAGGATTTTCAACTCCATCTTCATGATCAACTTCTACTTTAATCGCCACATTTAAGTCTTCTGCAGCTTCGCTAAAAGCCTCTACAGCTAAATCCGCATAGTTGGATCCTTTATTTGAAGAAGTAATTACAGCTATAAACGGATGATATTCTATCGGCTCCATCTCTCCAAGCTCGCCAAACTCTCCTGTAAGTCCTCTATCAATCAAATCATATATTTCATCCGCATCTTCTGCTCTTCTTAAGCGGTCGATAAAGCCGTCGATTAATAATAAATTATAAAGATCTGTCAGCGGATGGATATATTCCGCTTCCGAACCGTCGGGACAAGCTGTCATAAAAAAAAGATAAACAGGCATGTCGTCTACAGAATCAAAGTCAATCCCTTGGGAACTTCTTGCAAAAAGCACCGCCGGCTCCAATACGGCATTTGTCTTTGCATAAGGAATGGCAACTCCGTTTCCGATTCCTGTAGATTCCTGACGCTCTTCCTTCAAAATCTCTCCCTTAAATTTTTCACGATCGTTTAAGACCTCTCTTTCATGAAGTCTCTCGATCATTTCATCAAGGACAGCTTCTTCTGTGTCCGTCTTTAATTCTAATATCATTAAATCTTCCCGCAGCAGCTCTTTCATTTCCATCTGGATCACTCCCTTTCTTCGAATCATTTTCTACCTCCTTCTATTCTACTATAAAGAACATCAAAGTTCGAAAAGAAAAATAAGTCTTCATTGGTTATAATAAAATCAGGAGGTTATTATGAATATAGAAGAACGAATCAAAACTTGTTATTTAAATAAAAGTCTTATCTTTTCAGGAAACGAGAAAATTCATTTGGGGAGTTCGTCCCCCCGCAGGATTCAAATGATATCACAACTAAAAGAACCTGTCCGCTGCACCTCTCCTTCCCTGGAAGAAGATACCATTTTAAAAGAACTTCAGACCTCAATCGATGAAAAAGATCCTCTCGTAAAAAACTCTATAGCAACAGCACTTCTCGCAAGGGCAAAAGCCGAAACAATTCCTGTGAAAGAAGAAGAAATTCTTATTACTGCAGATACTACAGTGCTTTTAGAAGACCAAATCTTAGGCAAGCCTAAAAATCAGAAAGAAGCTTTGAAAATGCTTCTTTCATTATCCGGCCGCATTCATTACGTGACAACGGGAGTCTGCCTGTATAAAAACAAAGAAAACTATGATAACTTTTATCTTTCCGCCGCTGTAAAATTCCGAAAACTAGAGGGAGTACTTCTGGATACTGCAAAGAGATATGTTAAGGAAGGCAAGGCCCAAGACAAGGCCGGAGCTTATGGAATCCAAGAAGAAGCAGGACTCTTCGTAGAATGGATCTGGGGCGATTACAACACGATTGTAGGATTTCCATTAGGCGAAATTTATCAGTCTTTAGGAGGGCTTTTTCATGAAAATTCTTGTTAGCGCTTGTCTATTAGGAGAAAACTGCAAATATAACGGAGGAAATAATTTCAACGAAACAATCGCCCAGCTGCAGGAAAAACATGAGGTCTTTCCCTTCTGCCCTGAGGTAGAAGGAGGACTTTCTACCCCGAGAATTCCCTGCGAAATCATAAAAGGAAAAGTCATCGGAAAAGACAATAAGGATTATACAGAGTTTTTCCTAAAAGGCGCAGAAAAAGCTCTTGAATATGCAAAAGAACATGATATTCATATAGCAGTATTAAAACAACGAAGCCCCTCCTGCGGCTATGGAGAGATCTACGACGGAAGCTTCAGCGCAACAGTTATAGAGGGCATGGGAAAAACTGCGGAACTTTTAGAAAAAGAAGGGATAGAAATCTTTACAGAAAAGAAGTGTGGTAGAGGGGAGAGATAGGCGGTATCCCTGTCGGGACTCAGGCTTTAGGCAGGATTGCTTCGCAACCTAGGCGGCACGCTCAAGGGCGGCCAGAAAAAGAGTAGAGTATAAAAATAGAGTGGAGTTATGGTAGAAAAGCGGAAATACACCGTTTTTCTTTTCTAGATTTTAAAACATATATTATAGAAATTCGATATTTGGTTTGGAGACTATAGTTGTTTTACAAATTTTATTGATGGATTATTGGAAATGTTATTATATAAGATTTCAATCTTTAATTTAAATAATACTTTCTAAAGAAACTCATATTTCGATATCCAAATAAGACCAAAAAATATGCACTTATTCTACCAAAGAAACACGTTCCATGTTTCTTCATTAACTCCCCTCTCCCCTCTTTCACTCTTTTTTTAAAATTGGTACCGAAAAATGAGTTCTCCTTTGTATATTATAGTGAAAGGGAAAATATTTTTTTGAAACCAAACACTCCCTTTCGAAAATTTATTTCTTATTATAATACTGAAAGGAGAAGTAAGATGAAAAATATTTTGAAAGGGGCCGCCCTCTTTTTAGCCGTTTTAATGATGGGATCTGTTCTATACTTAAGCTTGTTTGGGGATACAACTTATGCCGCAGTATCTGTCGGTTCTTCCCAATCCCCTATAGAGGTAGAAGTACGAAAAAACGGAGATATCAAAAAATACTCGATCCTTCTGGGTCTATAGACCCGAAAGATTGGGAAGGAAAAAAGATGGAAACCTTCATCCCGATACTTGTGGAGCATTCCAACAACAGTTCCGGATCGGAAATCATTATCTCTTCTACTTATCCAAAAGAGGATCAGGGCATCTTAAAAAGAATAGTAGCGGAAATCCAAAAGAACAGCAAAAAAACAGGAGTCATTCTCTTGGATGGGGATTTAAAAGAATACAAGGAAGCAAAAGATAAGAACGAATCTTTGAATTCATATCTTGTAAAGAGCGAAACGATCTATGTATGGAATGATGAAGATGCTCGGAACAAAACTCCAGAAGAGAAAAGAAGTAAATTAGGATCAAAAGCTTTCTATTATCAAACAAACGATGACTTAAACAGACGAAATGAACTTAAGAAGCAGAAAGAAAAGCAGATAGCTGAAAAGAAAAGGGCAGAAGAAGAGAAGAAAGCTGCTGAAAAAAAGGCCGCTGAAGAAAAAGCAGCCCAAGAACAGCGAAGAGCACAACAGAAGCAAGAGAATGACAACAACTCAAGAAGAGCTGCCCCTGCACCTATTAAAAGACAGCCCTCTGCTCCTTCAGTTCCAAGACGCCAGCAGACACAAAGACGCGCCCCTCAGCAAAACAGAAGGCAAGTTCAAAGTTACCATTATGACGACGATGATGACGATGATGATGACGACTGGGATGACTAAAAATAGGTTCTAGGAATTAGGCCATAGGGATAGTTGATTTTTCGCTACCGATCAAAACCATATCTGTCATTATGTATAAAGAATTGTTGTCTTGATTGTAGAGTAATTCCTATACAAAAGAAGTATAAGATATTTAACCAAAAAAAGAAAAGCGGTATCTTTCCGCTTTTCTACAATATCTTCACTCTTTTACTCTTTTTTTATCTGCTATTTAACAGTGAATGCTGCAATAATGCTTTCATCTAAAATTCTAAAGGTAAAGGACTCTGTAACGAAGAAGTTTACATTTTCTTCATCATAGCTGTCGTAAGCTATCGCAAAGTCTTGTCCTATTGTTAATTCTAAATCTTCGTGGCGATGAGGGATCATAATAGCTCCATTTACAGACTTAGAACGAAGTATAACTCCGCCATCAAGAAGTTTTCCTACGATCGGAAGAAGAGGAGCACCTTCATATATCTGATTCAAACGGTCATAGGCTTCTGGAGAAAGTACCAAATCATAAGGACCTTCAGCATAATTATCCATTAAGGAATATTTTGCTTCTGAAATGGCTCTTAAAATCTCGTCTCCGCTTTTTCCTAATTCGAAAGTTTTTTCTGACGCAGCAGTCAAACCTTGTATATTTCCTTCTTCATAGCCGTTCAATACAGCTTCTTCTTCAAAAAGCGTAATTTCCCGAACAGCCTGCTCTAAATTATCCAACTCGATATCTTTAGCGCCGCGGTAAAAATTATCTAATTCAGTTCGAGGCAGAGAAAAGTTTCTTCGGACTTCGATAAGAGGTTTTACTCTATAGGTTCCTACTTCGATATCTCCTTCTTTTACAGAATCTAAACGGCCTTCTTTTACAGCATTATAATCTAATCCTTTTGGTCCAGATACCTGCAATACTCTTCGTGTTGTGGTCATAGAGCTGATAACCTCTTTTGCGCGGCCTTCTAATTCAGCCCATAATTCTTCCCCGACTAATGCAGTATTTTTCTTTAAAAATCCCATAATAATCTCCTTTCTTAAAATCTAAACTATAATTGTCCTATTCCTAAATCGTCGCCGGCAGATTCCTCTTCTTCACCAGCTTCTCCTTTTTCTTCTACTTCCAAAATATTATCGGATGTAAATAAATAAGTACTCAATTCGTCATCCCAAGCATCCATGTTTCTTCTTAGGTATTCTAACAGCATAGCACAGTGTTCGATTTCTTCGTCTCGGTTATGCTCTAAAATTTGTTTTAGTTCAGGATCTTCTGTTGCAGCAACTCTTTGGTTGTACCAGTCTACTGCTTCGATCTCTTCTTTTAAACTATTTAACGCTCGTACTTGACCTCTTGTCTTTTCATCTAAATATTCAGGTAATTCATGATAATCACTCATTATAATTCTCCTTTCAATTATAAATAAATTATTTACTCAACAATTTATTTATACCCAATAAATTTTTATTTATCTAAAAAATTTAAAATCTCTTTAGGATGATCTATTATTGCTTGGGGCTGAAAGGCTTCCAATTCTTCTCTTTCT
>JAAZME010000351.1 GCA_012798975.1 Gallicola sp. | reverse complement strand
TGTTTCATATAGAACTTTTCGATTAGAACCTTAATGAGGAACAAACTTTCTGACTGTTATCTGTCGAACTTATGTTCTTTAACCCTGTAATCTCTTTTTCTTCTATATTTTTTTATCCACATTATTCTTACTTATCCCCAGAAAAAAATATAGAAGGTTTTATATAGGAAAGGAAATATTATTATCCACAAAAGAGCCTGAAAACTCATTTTCCTTTATATCGCAAAGAACAGGCCTAAATTTGAAATTAGGCCTGAAGGCATATAGAACTATGAAAATATTTATTAAATTAAAATATAGAAGGCTCAAAAAGACTTTTTTTGTCTTATTTTCTAAAATATATAAATATTATTTCGAAATTTTCTCTTCCTCTCGTAATAAAAAGATCGCTTCTTCGAGAGCTCTTCCGGCAACACGGTCTCGGATTTTATTTCTTTCTCCTTTAAAATGAATTTCTTCTATATTTATTTTTCCTTTATAACCCACTCCCACAAAAGAAAGTCCTGCATTGTCTCCAGGTCCTGCATAGCCTGTTGTCGCTATGGCAAGATCCGTGTCGTAATTTTCTAAAAGCCCTTCTACCATTTCTCTGCAGACTTCTTCGCTTACAGCTGTATATTCTTTAAGCGTATCCGAGTTCACTTTCAAATACTTTTCTTTCGCTTCATCACTGTATACGACTAGAGATTCTTTTAAATGATTGCTCATTCCCGGAATATCTATGAGTTTGGATGCAGCGAGTCCTCCTGTTATGGATTCTGCTGTCATCACTTTAAGATGCTTCTCTTTAAGAAGTTTATAGAGTACGGTCTGTCTATTTTCACCATTCTCTGAATAGATCAACCCGCCGAATATTTCTTTGATTTCTTCTTTCACCGGCTGGATCATCGCCAAAGCTTTTTCTTTATC
The DNA here is from genome assembly GCA_012798975.1 of Gallicola sp. GTDB lineage: Bacteria > Bacillota > Clostridia > Tissierellales > Peptoniphilaceae > JBQKLI01. Next base: position 1,098 of record JAAZME010000351.1, on the reverse strand, counting down.
CGCTGCTTTCGCTGTGATCTTTAGGATAACACCTTCTTTTTTCGCATAAGGGGCTACGGTAGGATTGCTGTAGTTTTCCAAGATATCTTGTACTTTCTTCGCCATTTCCCACTCTCCCAAGCGCCCTATGGATAGGGATTCGGAATAGATAATACTGTCCGCTTTCTTTTCTAGCAGAGGTTTTAGCTGATTTTCATACATGGGCTGCATTTCTGCAGGAGGTCCCGGCAGTACGGCGATATATTTCCCAGATTTCTCCAAGACAGCTCCTGGAGCCGTTCCATGGTCATTTCTTAGAACAGTGGCGCTTTCTGGAAAGCAGGCTTGTTTTGTATTTCCTTCCAAAGCCTCTTCTCTACCTTCGAAATAGTCGACAAGACGGTCATAACTCTCTTTATGAAGAACAGCTTCTTGTTCAAACACCCGAATTGCCGTTTCTTTTGTAAGGTCGTCGTTGGTAGGTCCCAGTCCTCCTGTGGTAATTATCATATCCACTTTTTCCAGTCCCTCTTTGATTTCTTTATAGAGACGGTCTGTATTATCCCCTACGGTGACTTTCTTATATATATTAAATCCTAGATTTTTCAATTCTTTTGATAGAAAATGGCTGTTTGTATCTAAGGTATCTCCTAAGAGCAGCTCTGTTCCTACAGTTATAATTTCGATGTCCATAGTTTCTCCTCCTTGTATCAGAATGTTTCACGTGAAACATTTCTATTCTTGTTCAGTTTTGTTTCGATTGTTTCACGTGAAACATTTTGTTTTATCTCTCTTCTAATCTACTGCTTCTACCTCTATTTTATCCCTTTCAAGCTTTATAGTAAATTAAATGCAGAAGATATCTCAACGTCTTTCCCATTTTATTGCATAAAATATCTTATAAATTTTTTCAGCTTACGATAAGGGTATATTCAATACAGCCCTTATAGATATATTTTTCTTGATGAGTATAAGCACCGACAGGATTATTGGAATAACTATTTTATCCTGATGGCTCCCTAAAAATATCATCAGCTCTAGAGAATCTCATTTAATGATAGACACTGTTTCCTTCTCTAAATTTTTTTCTCTCGGAATAGTATATTAAACAAAGATGTG
>JAAZME010000246.1 GCA_012798975.1 Gallicola sp. | reverse complement strand
TCCGGATCCGGAACCCAGTATTCTCCAAAATAATAAAAATCATCCGGCACTTTTCCTTTTAAGTTATCGATAAAGTCATTAATAAAATCATAGCTGATATGTTTTAGCGCATCAAAACGAAAACCATCGATATCTAGTTTTTCCACAAACCATTCGCTCCATTTAAAAAGCTCTTGGCGCACATCTTCATTTTCATGATCAATATCCGAGAACATTAAATAATCAAAATTCCCTTTCTCTCCCGCTACTTCATCGCTCCAGTCCTTGTCTCCGTCGACAGAAACGATTTTAAATATTCCGCTGGTGCCGGATAATGTATCGTAGTCTACTCCGCTGAAATGCTGGAAATTCCATTTGAAGTTTGAGTACTTATCTCCTCTTCCCGGAAAGTTGAATCCTGTCCAAGCTCTAATATCATGGGCTTCAGAAATCTCTTTGTTTCGATCATTTTCATCTACTTGAACTGCCATAAAGGTTTCTTCAAAATCGCCGTTTGCTTTATGATTTAAAACAACATCTGCATATACTTTTATATCATTATCATGAAGAGCTTTTATTGCTTCTTGAAGCTCTTCTAATGTTCCATATTTCGTTCGAACAGTACCGTGCTGGTCAAATTCCCCTAAATCATATAAGTCGTAAACACCATAGCCAACATCGTTTGTACCTGTTCCTTTAAACACAGGAGGTATCCATATACCATCTATCCCTGCTTCCTTCAATTCTTTCGATCTTTCTTTTAATCGAACAAAGTATTTCCCGTCATCAGGAAGATACCATTCAAACCCCTGCATCATTACAGAATTTGTATCCATATACTATTACCTCCAGATCCTTTTTTTTGTATCACTTTTTTATTATACCCCATTTTACTTATTCGCCCTTTCGTCTTTTCTATACGCCCGCCTTGAAATCCGTTATAATGATTCTAGTTGATAATAGAAAATAGAACAAAGGAGGATTTATGAATAAGATTAAATTAAACAACGGTCTATCTCTACCCCAGCTTGGATTTGGAACTTATAAAATCACGGATGAAGAGATCTTAGATAAGCTGCTTCCAAAAGCTGTCGACCTTGGCTATGGACTTTTAGATACGGCTTCCTATTACAATAACGAACGAGCCATCGGCGATTGTATCTGCCGCCATACATTATTTGGAAAACTAAAAGTTTGCACGAAAATCTGGCCAAAAGATTATGGAAGAGATCAGACTCTTTATTCTATCGAAAAATCCATGAAGAATCTTAGGCTGGATAAGCTGGAGGGATTGTTTCTACACTGGCCTTCTGAAGACTTCGAAGAAAGCTGGAAAGCTTTGGAAGAAGTATACGAAGAGGGTTTATGCAATTTTATCGCTGTTTCCAATTTTCACAAACAGCATTTAGAAAAGCTGTTTGTTCACGCCAATATTAAACCTGCTATCGACCAGCTGGAGACTCACCCCCTTTTACAGCAGAAAGATATGAAAGAATATCTTTCCCAGCATAATATCCAGCTGGAAGCATGGTCGCCTCTAGCGAGAAGCGTAGAGAAGCTTACAGATACTGCTGTTATTGAAGAGATCGCCTCCAAATATCATAAGTCCCCGCAGCAGATTGTAATCCGCTGGCATATCGAGGAAGGAAACATCCTGATTCCAAAAACTTCGAAACTGGAACGTTTAGAAGAAAACAAAGAAGTGTTTGATTTTTCCTTAAGCCGGGAAGATCACAATAAAATCGCCAAACTCGACAGCGGAATTCGAGTATCTCAAGATCCTGAAGACGAGAACTGGTTAAAAGAAATTAGAGAAAAATAGGAGAAAAAATGTCAGAATATATTATAGGAAGAAACGCCTGTTTAGAATTATTAAACAGCGACCGGACAGTCGATAAAATCTATATCCAAAAAGGTGAACAAAAAGGTTCTATCCTGAAAATTATCGGAAAAGCAAAATCTATGGGTATCCATGTTCAAGAAATCGACCGAAGAAAATTAGAAGAAATTACAAATGCAACGAACCACCAGGGAATCTGCGCCCTTGTATCGGATTTTAAATATTCCAGTATCCAAGAGATTTTAAGCTTTAGCAGAGAAAAAGGAGAAACTCCTTTTTTAGTGTTTTTAGATGGTATCGAAGATCCCCATAATCTAGGGGCAATTATTCGAACTGCAGAAGTCGCTGGCGTACATGGAATTATCATCCCAAGCAGAAGATCCGCAAGTATCAATGCCACCGTTGAAAAAACGTCAGCCGGTGCTACAAGCTATATGAAAGTTGCTCAAGTAACAAATCTATCCAGGGCCATTGAAGAAGTAAAGAAGGAAAACATCTTTGTTTACGGTGCAGACGGC
>JAAZME010000054.1 GCA_012798975.1 Gallicola sp. | reverse complement strand
CTGGTTTTGTGCCTGTAATGCATATTCGTATGGAGAAAGAACTTAAAGAAAAGTATGGAGAGTGAAAGCGGGTCCGATCGTTTCTAGCCAAGAATGCAGAAACTCCGTTCTTGGGAAACGATCGGCATGAGCTAGTCCTAACTAGCGTTTTCAAAGAAAACTTTAGCAGGTCTGGTGCAGCCCATTCTCCAAATGAGCTATTTTCCTTTGGTTAAGATTGCTCTGAAGCCCTCTCCTAAATCAAAATACCTGATTTGGGCGAGGCTTCAGAGAGGGGAGTTCAAAAAGCAGGTTTCTTATTGTTAAGGCAGAACTAGGCATCGAGAATTTATAATATAAAGTTTTTATCCGAATTCGATAGGGGAATAGAGCGGTGTATCTGCTGTGTTAAAAGTCCTTTTTTATTAGGATAGGATGAGGTTGAGTTGTTATGGGAACAAAAAAGAAGGCGGTTGTAGAAATGCCTTCTTTTTTTATAATAATTTATCTAGCGGGATGATTGTTTTTGTTTTGTCTTTTTCTTCAACTAGTATGAGTTTAACATCTTTGAAAGTATCGTTGTAAACAGAACAATATGTGGACAAGATGCCGTTGCCGATATTTGAAGGATGGGTATCGTGTATCCTTTCGGATGCTTCAAGATAAAGATAGTTATACTGTTCTGGGTACTGTATGGCGATATCGGTTAAGATGTCTTTCTTTTGTATGTTCACTTTTATCTGATCAAGGAGTTCTTGAGACGCTTCCACTTCAGAGAGTCCAGATAAATTTTCGTATTTTGGATTGAAATGAACACTCCAAAAAGCGTTAGGGTTGAAGTAGCCTTCATTAAAGGCAGAGGCTGCTACTTCAAACAATACGATATCCGGTTTAAACAGATTAAGATAATAGTCGATATCGAATATATTTTCATAGTTATGAATTCCTATGACTTCGGAGAAGTCGTCCGTATAGAAATCTTCTTTGCCATTCATAAAACTGCCTCGAAAGATCAGAAGGCTGGGTGCATCGGGATTGTTCGGGTTTTGGTCGATACGCAGGGTGCTATGGGTAGGATGAAGTTTTAATTCATTTTTTAGCGCTGCTTGATATTCTTTCGGATTCACATGCTGCGGGTTTTTTGAATGGTATTTTGTGATTTCTTGGTTGATTTTTATTTTAGAATTGGGCAGATATTCCTGAACGATTTTTTCCTTTTGATATTCTTCGAAAGAAATACTGCCGATGTTCGGATGTTTTTCCCGCATGGGTTCGATCATATTGCTGATACCAAGTATCGCTCCATAATCGGTCCAATGTCCCACATCATATTGTTCGTCGAAAATCCGTTCTTGTGCATCTACGTTTTGAAGATATTCGACATTGTCTATGGAGGTAAAGAAATTGTTGGGCAATAGTGTTCTAAGATACTCCATGTTTCCGTAGGATGTATGAACGGAGTCTGGGAGTTTTTCCGGATAAATATCGTTTTTAGAAGGATTTGCCGCAAAAACAAAATCGATGCCTCTTACTTCGAGATAGCGCTGTACCGTACCCATGAAATTGTTGAAATTATCTACAAATTCTTTATCTGCCGGTTCAGCTGCGTAGCTGTAAAAAACTTCTTTTTCCTTGCCGTATTCATAGGAAGGGTGTTTTAATACTCCAAAGATACTATTGTATCCGTTGCCGTAGATGCCCAGCATTTCTTCGCGAAAACCGATTCGATCCGAAAGATAATCTTCAAACTGCATGCTCATAAGATGGAAATCGAGGTTTTGTTTTTGAGAAGTTGTATCTTCCGGAAAGAGATCGGTAAGGGTGCGGTTATCTATTGTAGAGACTTGATTTTCTTCTGTATTCAGATTAACTATAGGGATCAAGATGATAATCAATAAAATACCTATAAATATTTTTTTTCTCATTGTTCTCTCCTAAAATTGGAAATAGATAAAGGGGCTGTAGCTTCCGCTGACTAAAAACAGAATCGAAAGCATAAAGAATAATAGCAGACCAATATCGTAGATCCATGGAAACCATTTTGTGTCTTTATATTGATGATGGATTTTTCTTATAATAGGTGTAGAAAAAATGCAGCCTATTATTAAATAAAATATCAAATCATTCGATAGAAAGTAAGGAAATTCAAAAACTGGAACAGCCGTCGATGCATTGTTAAACATATAGGAAAGATAAAGCATTGCTTGATCTAGATCTGCACTTCGAAAGATTACGAAACCTATGGCCACTACCAGGAATGTAAATATCCTTTTAAAAATATCCGGTGTTTTTATATACCAGTCGAATCTTTTCATGAACTTTCCAAGGACTGAAAAGAACCAGTGATAGATTCCCCACACTAAAAAGTTCAGTGTTTCTCCATGCCATATCCCTGTGATAAAGAAGACGACGAATTGATTTAAGTAAGTCCTGACCTCTCCCTTTCTGTTTCCCCCTAAAGGAAAATAAATATATTCTCGGAAGAACATAGACAGAGAAATATGCCATCGGCTCCAGAAATCTGAAATGTCCTTTGCAATATAGGGATAGTTGAAGTTTTCTTTAAATCGGAAACCCATAATTTGAGCAATCCCGATTGCCATATCCGAATATCCGGAAAAGTCGAAAAACAGCTGAAGGCTGTAGCATAACATGCCAAGCCATGCAGTAGGAGTATCCAGCCCTGTTGAAACCTGGGCGAAAATCATATCTGTTTTTTCGCCGATAGTATCTGCCAAAAGAACCTTTTTGGATAAGCCTAATGTAAATCGCCGAAGTCCCAGATATATGTTTTCAAAATAAAGAGTACGGCTGGAAAGCTGCTGATAGATGTCTTTATATTTTACAATAGGTCCTTGGGTGATTTTCGGATACATAAATATATGAGTGCTGAGTTCCAAGAAGTTTTTGTTTGCAGGGGCATCTTTTTTGTAAACGTCCACTAAATAAGAGATCTCTTGAAAGATAAAGAAAGAGATACCTAGAGGCAGAGATCCGTCTGGGATCGCCATTCCCGCATCGAAATTTGTGTTGAAAAAATCAACTATGTAAAAATAATATTTATGAAAGCAGAGAATCAGTATGTTTGTAATAACTCCGATCCAGAGCAGTTTTTTTGCGTGGTTTTTTGATTTCTCGATACCCAAGCCGATTATATAGTTTATTAATATGGTAGCCCATAGCAAGATAACCATTTCCCCGTTTCCCCAAAGATAGAAAAGAAAACTTTCCACAAGGAGAACAAGATTTTTAAATCTCTTCGGAGTGATGAGATATAGGATGAGTGCTACAGGCAAGAATATGAACAAGAAGCTTAAGGAGCTAAAAGACATATCAACACCTCCGTATATTTAATTTATCAGGAAGTATAATTATATCATAAGTAAGATATAGAGGTCTTTTTAATTATAATCAATAAAAAGATCCGGTTTTAGCCGGATCTTTTGTGTTAGCAAATAAATATTATTATAAATTATGCGTTTTTAAGTTCATCTGCGATACGGATTGCAGCGATAGTTCCTTCGCTTGCTGCAGTAGAAATTTGACGCACATCGTTATCTACAATATCCCCGGCAGCGTAAACACCGTCGATATTTGTTTTCATGTTTTTATCAATTACGATATAGCCTTTATCCGTTAAATCAAGACCTTCATATAAAACCGTATTAGGGACGCCGCCTATGTATGCGAATACATAATGATCGCCTGAAACTTCTGTAATTTCGTCAGTTTTTACATCACGAAGCTTGACAGTAACATTTCCTGATTCTCCAGAAATGGAATCAATTCGTGTATTTAAATGAACTTCGATATTGTTTTTAGAGTTAACTTCATTTTGGAAAGCTTCGATTGCTGTTAACGCTTCTCCTTGATGAGTGATATGAACTTTATTGGCTAAAGAAGCTAGGAAAATACTTTCTTTTACAGCACCGTCAGAACCGCCAACGATAAATACTTCTTTTCCAAAAGCTTTAGAAGAATCTGCGAAAGCATCGTAGCTGATAAGAGTATCATTGTCTTCGCTATGACAATCTAATTTTCTTGGAGCAGTGCCATTTGCTATAACAATTTTTTTTGCTTCGTATTTGCCGTTGTTTGTATAAACAACTTTCGGATCAGCGTTTAAATCAACTTTTGTTACTTCTTCATGGATAATTTCTGCGCCTGCATCCCGTGTTTGATCTTCAATTTTAGAAACGAATTCATCACCGCGCTCGTTATAACTTACGCCAGGATAATGTGTCACAAATGAAACGCCGCGGATTATGCCTCCAACGTTTTCTTCTTTTTCAAATACAGCTGTTTTTAAAGATCGGCTTCTTGCATAAATAGCAGCTGTTAATCCAGCCACACCAGATCCTATAATTATTACATCGTACATAATGACCTCCTTTATGATCTTATGATAATAGTATCATAAATTACTAAAAAATTAAATATAGATATATGTTATAGGCGATAGGTTTAAGAAAGGAGAATAGAATGTTTTTGCTATAATAAACAGGGAGGGTTATTATGAAAAGATTATATATTCCAAGAACGCCTTATTCGATTTATGCGGAGGAGGATGGATTTTCCTTTGGTATTGATGCTGTTTTTCTTTCAGAATATGCGAAGATGAAAAGAGGAAAGGTAATGGCAGAAATAGGAGCAGGTACAGGTTTTATTTCTATGAGATGTTCTTATCTCTATGAATTGTCAAAAGTATATGGAGTGGAGATACAAGAAGAGAATATCCGCCTCTTTGAAAAGTCGGTTATGGAAAATGGACTTGAGAAGAAAGTGATTCCCGTGTTTAAAAATATAAAGGATTTTTCATTAGAACAAGATGAACTGGATTATATCGTAACGAATCCGCCCTATTATAAAAAAGGTTCCGGGTTGGAAAATAAATTGAAACAGGATTATGTATCCCGTTATGAAATAGAAATGACTGCAGAGGATATTTTTATCTTTGCAAAGAAGTATATGAAAGAGGGAGGGGTTCTATATATGATTCACCGGCCTCACCGTTTAGTGGATTTGTTTTATTATGGAAGAAAATATAAGATAGAGCCAAAGGAAATGGTCCCCGTTCCTTCCCGCAGCGGAGAAGAAAGCAAAATGGTACTCTTAAAATTTGTAAAGGGTGGAAAAGAGGGGTTCGTTGTAAAAGAGCCTTTTGCAGTTTATGAAGGCCGAGAATACAGAGATGAGGTTAAAGCTTTTTATGAATAAGGGAAAATTATACATCGTTCCAACTCCCATAGGGAATATGGAAGATATAACGCTAAGAGCGATACGAATATTAAAGGAAGCGGATTTTATAGCCTGCGAAGATACGAGACATACAGGAAGGCTTTTAAAATATTTCGAGATAGAAAATAAAATGATTTCTTATCATAAACATAATGAAGAGTTCCGGTCTGATTTTTTTATAGAGGAACTGATGAATGGAAAAAATATTGCACTCGTCAGCGACGCAGGGATGCCCGGGATAAACGATCCGGGGCAGATTATGGTAGAAAAAGCAGTGGAGTCAGGTGTGGACTTGGAAGTTCTTCCAGGGGCAACTGCTTCGATTACTGCACTGATCCTTTCTGGTATGGATACGTCTGTGTTTACTTATCTTGGATTTATCCCCCGCAGTGCCAAGGAGCAGAAAGAGTTTATAGAATTATTATCTAAACTAGAACACACAGGGATTCTGTATGAATCTGTCCATAGAATCAAACAGAGTTTGAAGCTCCTTTCTGATTATTTTCCAGATAGGAAAATCGCTCTATGCAGAGAGCTCACGAAACTGCACGAAGAGGTAATTCGGGGAAGTGTAAAAGAGGTCTTGGAAAGGATAGAACATAAAGAGACTTTAAAGGGGGAATTTGTTCTTGTTCTTGAGGGTGCGAAAATAGAGTCGGAAGAGATTGATATCCGAAAAGTTTTAGAAGAATATCAGGAAGAAGGCTTGTCTCGAAAGGAAAGCGTAAAAAAGGCCTGTTCTCTGTATAATTTAAAGAGAAATGAAGTCTATGAAATAAGTTTGGAGATTCCATGGAAAAAAAGATTATAGAAGAGATTCAAAAACTGAATACTGCTTTAGAAGACTATTATAAAGAGTTTATGAAATTATCGAAGTCCGATTGGAGACATCTTCTGGATCAGATCGGTTTCAGGTACAAAGTGGAAGAGATGAAGAAAAGTTCTTTAAAAAGAATATCTGAAAATGGAGGGATTCTCTTCACCGATGCCAGCAGTAATCACTACGGTGGAGCTTATCCTCATTTTGCTACTCTTTTTAGAGGTGTTAGTATTTCTACAGCGGATATGGAATCCTATTATACTCTTTCGGATGTGTTTATTCCACTGCTTGAACAGCCCTTGACGTCGAATACGGAAGAGAGCAGGAAAAAAGAAGAAGCAAAGCTTGCGGCTATCGAAATAGAAGTTACGCTGGAGGCTTTGAAAGAGAAGTCCCCGGCAGTTCTTTTGATGGACGGTTCTTTGATTCGTTTTGCCATTTTGCAGCCGGAGCTATGGGAAGAGTTAAAAGAGATAGTTTTAGAAAGAGGAATTGTTTTGGCTGGTGTTATTGAAGAAATTAAAACCTCTATTGTATATGAGCAACTCCCTGAAAATATAAGAGAGAAGTTTAACGCTTTTTACGATAAAGAAGCCTTGTTTAATCAGCTGGATTACAAGGAAGCTATAGAAATACACGGCATGAAAGAAGGGAAAGAAACCCGAGGGATGTATTCAGCCTTTATGAGAAGCAGCAGAGATCCGTCGGTGATCGGGGTGGATTTGTTAGAAGAGCAGAAAGAGGAAATGGAGAGTGTTTTGTCGTTAATCTTGGCATTAACAGATGAAAACGGACGGGGTATACCTCTTCTTCTGGATTATGTAGATCGGGAATCCCGTATTACAAATAAAATGATTGAAGAAATGCTTCAGATGTATTTGGAACCGAAGTTTTATGAAAAGTTATTCCGTTCTCAAAGAAGCAAACGAATCTATTAGGAGATAAAAATTGGATATAAAAATTGTCGGCATGACCGATCAGCAGGAAGCTTTTATCGGATCAAAAGAATATAAATTTAGAATCAATGAATTTTTGATTATTGAAGACAGAGATCAAGGGGATATTTTAGGGGAGATTGTGGAAGCACATACCTACAACCGTTTTATACCTATGGATGAGAATCATGGTGTACCAGATCAGAGAATGATCGAAAACTTGCGGGAAGTGGGTTTTGATTTAGACAAGGATACTGTGTACATCGGAAAAGTTCGGCTTTTGGAAGAGGGGAATTATCCTATCGAAACGGGATCTGTCTGCCGGATTCCAAACTTTCAAGAAGTAAAATCCTATTTTATATCCTGTACAAAAGATACAGGCCTTACCATAGGTGTTATTCGCAATACAGAAGAGATAGCCGCTACGATGGAAGATCAATGGAAAAATCTCTGCAAGACGTTCCAAAAGGGAAAAACATTAGAACAAAAGGATGTTCCTTATTTACTAAATCTTTATGGAATGAACGAGTATCCCCATATCGGAATCTTCGGGGGATCGGGTTCTGGAAAGTCTTTTGGTCTTCGTGTGCTGTTGGAAGAATTGATGAGAAAAGAAATCCCTACTTTGGTTCTAGATCCCCACTACGAGATGGATTTTAGCGAAAGATTTTTAGAGGGGTATGGGGAAGACTATGAAAACTCTTTTGAAAAGTTTACGATAGGAAAAAACATCGGAATCGAGTTTTCAAAAATAAATACAAAGGACTTGAAAAACCTGCTCAATACCAGTTCGCACTTGACAGAGGCTATGGAAAATGTAGTGGAAAATCTTCATCGCCCGAAAGACTCCCTGTATACCTTCCGCCAGAGAATCGAAGACTTAAGGGCCGGGCAGGAACTGGGGCAGGAGGCTAAAATCCAAGACCGGATTATCGATGCTGCAGAAAAAGAAGAAAGAGAGAATTATGAAAGAGTTTTAGAAGTATACAAAAAATACAACGACAAATGTCCGGCCTCTTCCGTTATGGGGGTTTACTGGAGGTTTAATAAACTAGAAAATCTTGGCATCTTCAATCAGAACACCGAAGACTGCGAAAGAGCACTTCTTTCTAGAAAGCTCGTTGTTCTTCAGGGAAGCATTAAGATTATTCAGGTATTCTCTACCTATTTGATGAATTTGTTTTATGACAAAAGGAGAAACTACAGAGATCAGATGATCAATAATGAGAGCGGAGAGTATTTCCCTCCTTTTATTGTGGTAACAGACGAGGCCCATAATTTTGCTCCTCAGTCGAAAGACGGCATGCGGGAAATCCCCAGCAAATATGTCCTTCGGGAAATCGCACAAGAGGGAAGAAAGTACGGTGTATTCCTGATTTTGGCAACACAAAGGCCATCGCTTCTAGACAGTACTATTACGGCGCAGCTGAATACGAAGTTGATTTTTAGAACGACAAGAGCGACGGATATTGACACCATTCGGGAAGAGACGGATTTGAGTCCGGAAGAATCAAATCGGCTGCCATATTTAAAAACAGGAGATGTGTTTTT
>JAAZME010000177.1 GCA_012798975.1 Gallicola sp. | reverse complement strand
TATTACTGGTACGCCCAACTCCTGAGCCTTTGCAAGTTTGCTTCCTGCATTTTCTCCTGCTATAACAAAATCTGTATTTTTCGACACCGAAGAGCTGGTCTTTCCCCCTGCATTTGTGATTATATCCTCAAGCTCTTTTCGTGTATAAGATTTTAAGGATCCGGTTAATACAAATTTCTTATCTGCTATCGACTCTTTTGTTTCCTGTTTGGCTGCTTTTTCAAAAACAATTCCACGTTCCAATAAGTGATTTATCCCTTCTATGATCCGATCATCATGGAAAAATTTTACAATCTCTCCTGCGACAATGGAACCAATATCTGGAAGTTCAACAAGTTCTTCTTCCGTAGCATTTTTCAAACTTTTTAAGTTCGAAAAAACTTTTGCCAGATCTTCTGAAGTCTTTATTCCTACATGGGGGATCCCTATCCCATATAAAAACTTTGCAAGTGTTGTCTCTTTGCTTCTTTCTATTCCTGCAAGGAGATTTTGAGATTTCTTTTCTTTAAAGCCTTCCAGCTTTAAAAGATCCTCCAAGGTCAACTCATATATTCCGCTTAATTCTCTAACATTTAACACTTCTATGATTTTTAGAACAGTTTTTTCGCTTAATCCTGCTATATCCATTGCATTTCTAGATGCAAAGTGAACCATTCTGGAGACCAGCTGGGGTTTGCAGGAAAGAGAATTTGGACAGAATATATGAACTCCTTCTCTTATAATCTCTGTCCCGCAGGAAGGACAGACCTCAGGCATAGGAATAGCCCTTGTAACACGATTATCTTCAAGTGTTCCTAATATTTCCGGAATCACATCATTTGATCTTCTTACTAATACTCTAGCATTGATCGCTACATTCTTGCGGAGTATATCGTCATAGTTATTGAGTGTGGCTCTTTGAACCGTAACATCTCCGATCTCTACAGGCTCTAAAATTGCGGTAGGTGTTATTTTTCCGGTTCGTCCTACATTCCACTCTACATCAAGCAGAATCGTGGAGTATTCATCCGGCTCAAATTTATAAGCAATCGCCCAGCGGGGAAATTTATTGGTATAGCCTAATATTTTTCGTATCTCAATATCATTTATCTTTATAACTGCCCCGTCTGTTAATATATCGATTTCTTTTCGAAGTTCCTGAATCTCGTCGATAGCTGCTTTTAATTCATCAAAGGATTTTACAAGCTTTCCATAAGGATACACTTTTAGATGATTCTCTTTTAAGAAAGAGAATATCTCTTCCTGAGTTTTGAATTCTTCTTCCCGATATCCTACATTATAAAAGTAGGCCGTTAAATTTCTTTTCTTTGTTTGTTTTGAATCCAAATTTCTTAAGGCTCCGGCAGCGGCGTTTCGTGCATTCTTTAAGGGAATTTCGTTTTCTTCATTATACTTTGCCAAAGCGGACAAAGGCATAACACCTTCCCCTTGTATTTCTATCAATCCAGGATAATTGATTCTCATAGGAATGGACCCGATCGTCTTCACTTGAGGGAGAATTTCTTCTCCTACAACCCCATTCCCCCTTGTCGCTGCCATAACAAGTCTTCCTTCGTCATAAGTAAGATTTATCGTTAAGCCATCGAATTTTAATTCTACAAAATACTCCACTTCGGACAAGCGGGTATTATGTTCTGCTTCATACTGGCGAAGGAGCTTTTGATTGCGGTCCATCCAGTTCTTAATAGCTTGTTCGTTTTGAGCTTTGTCGAGACTGTACAGACTGTTTATATGAACATGCTTTTCAAACTTATCCAGCACTTCCCCGCCTACTCTCTGAGTTGGGGAGTCTTCTAACACAATCCCGGTTTCTTTTTCCAAAATTTTTAGTTCATCATATAAACGATCATATTCCGCATCGGAAACAACCGGTTCGTCTAATGTATAATAATGATAATTCCAATCATTCAACTGTTTTACTAATTCTTGGATTCTTTTTTCCATATTAGATTCTCTTTATAGGAGCTAAATTTTTATTCAGCTTTTTAATTCCTTTCTTTTCAAATGAAATGACTAGTTCGTCGCCGCCCTCTCGTTCCGTAACAGAGACAATCATTCCTTCCCCAAACTTTTTATGTACTACTCGATCGCCGGCTTTAAATTCTTCATCTGCAAGATCTTGATCAACCTTTTTGGCTGTTTTAGCCCCCAGCAAGTTATCTCTTACCGACGCTTTCATCGTTGATACTGAATCGCCATAACTTTCTCTAAAATTAATTTCTGTTGTTTCTTTCGTTTCCTCTTCCACGATTGTTCCTCCCATTTCTTTAATAAATCTTGAGGGGACTGTCATTTTGGTCTCGCCAAAGACTCTTCGCATCTGCGCCCCTGTCAAAAATAATCTTTCTTCAGCTCTAGTTACTGCAACATAACAGAGTCTTCTTTCTTCTTCTAATCCTTCTCTTTCATCAATAGATCTGCCGCTTGGAAACAGGCCGTCTTCTAATCCAGTTACAAAGACTACTTTATACTCCAGCCCTTTTGCAGCATGTATCGTCATTAAAGAAACACCTGCTTCATTCTCTTCTGTTTTATCCACGTCCGATAATAAACTTACAGATGCCAAATAATCTTCTAGGCTGGGCTCTTCCGTATTTTCTTCATAATCTACAATGGCATTGATAAAAGATCCGATATTTTCTATACGAGTCTGATCTTCTCTTAAGTTTGATTTTTCAAGCTCCTTAAGATAACCGCTTCGATCCAAAACATATTCTACGAATTCTGATACTTTGAATTTCCCAATATTTGATTTCATATCTGTTATCATGTTTCGGAATTCTTCCAGCTTATTTA
>JAAZME010000033.1 GCA_012798975.1 Gallicola sp. | reverse complement strand
TTAGAAATGCTAAATAAAATTTGTTTTTTATAAATTCCGATCAATGTAGGCAGATGCAGAAGAAAGAATTAATGAAGCATAATAAGATGGATGGGTTTATGTTCAAGATGGATAATGATCCTCGTATTACGCCGATAGGGAAATTTATCCGAAAAACGAGTATCGATGAGCTTCCTCAATTCTGGAATGTACTTAAAGGGGACATGAGCTTAATAGGAACAAGACCTCCCACTGTGGATGAATTTGATCAATATTTGAATCATCATAAAGCAAGGCTTGCTATGAAACCAGGCCTTACTGGGATGTGGCAGGCAAGCGGAAGAAGCGAGATCACGGATTTTGAAGAAGTGGTAGAACTAGACCGACAATATATCGATAACTGGTCTTTAGGCCTAGACTTTAGAATTCTTTTAAAAACAATAAAAAGTGTTTTACTGAGCAGAGGGGCTAAATAAAACTTAGGAATTATTATCGAAATATTATTTATAGAGCATTAGCAAAAAAGAGGTATGAATTTGAAAGCTTATCTCTTTTTGTTTATACCATGATAAAAGAAGCTAATTAACTTTTAATTCAAATTTTATTATTAATCGATATAGTAAAATAAATGTATAGCAGAAAACAGGAGAAAATTACCCATGATAGACATACACTCCCATATTCTACCCAACATCGATGATGGGGCGAAGAATACGGAAATGTCATTGGAAATGGCACAGTCTTATATTGAAAATGGATATACAGAAGTCATCGCTACACCACACTGGATAGAGTATGGCGGAACACCGAAGAGGGAGCGGGTGATAGAAGTATTGTCTTCCTTTAAGAAGAGACTGGAAGTAGAAGGGATGGACTTAAAGATACATCTTGGCAATGAGTTTTTTATTACACCAAATCTTCTTCAGTATATAGAGGAAAAGGAAGGAGCGACATTAAATAATTCTGATTATGTACTAGTGGAACTTCCCATGCGGGAATATCCCCAGTATGTAGAATCGGTTCTGTTTGACTTGCAGTTAAAAGGCTATAAGCCGATTATCGCCCATCCAGAAAGATATTCCTTCTATAGAGAAGATCCAAATCGTTTAGGAAAGTTGATAGCAAAAGGAATTTACGCACAGATGAACTTCCCAAGCATCGCAGGCCAGTATGGAAAAGAAGTACAAAAAGCTGCAGAAACATTCCTAAAGCATAATCTAATCCACCTAGCCGGAACAGACTCCCATTCTAATCGAAGAAGATCCCCTAAGGTAAAAGAAGCAGTGAAACTAGTAAAAGATATCGTAGGAGAAGATGAGTTTCACGCTATGACAATCTCAAGACCTGCGAAGATTATAGCGAATGAAGAATTCGTAGTAAAAGAACCGATGGAAGTAAAGAAGAAAAAATGGTTCCAGTTTTGGAGATAGAAAAAAGCTACTCACTTCGAGTGGCTTTTTTTAGAATATTAATGGGACGATAATTGACTCATTTTCACTGATAAATTTACAAAAAAATTAGAGAAAAGTAGAAATCATGAGCTAGAAGGTATTAAAGAGATTCAACGAATTTCTGCTTTTGTTAAAAGTGAAGTTGGAATAAGCCAACCAGCATGGAATAAAGAATATGATAAG
>JAAZME010000210.1 GCA_012798975.1 Gallicola sp. | reverse complement strand
TTTTACCTCCCCTCGGTATACCTTTCGAAGCACATCGATATAAGTCTTCTTGTCTAAGGAAGAATTCAAAACCTCTGCGGCGATTCCATTTTCTTTAAGGGTCTGAACTTGATCTTTCATTAAGGAAATAAGAGGAGAGATAACAAGGGTCATCCCTTCAAACAAAAGAGCCGGGATCTGATAGCAGATACTCTTCCCGGATCCTGTAGGCATAATTCCCAAAGTATCCCTTCCCTGTAAAAGATGGTCTATCGTTTCCTCTTGACTCTCCCTAAAATTTTTATATCCAAAATACTTCTGCAGACATTCTAAAGCTTCCATAGTTCCTCCTAAGTTCTTTCTGCTACTAGTATATCAAAGCCCTTGTAATATTTCAGGAAGAAACTTTTTTTAACTCTTTGCCTCGGTCCCGATAGGGATCCTGCCTGACTGCCCTAGGCATGCCGCCTAGCCGCCGAAAGGCGTGCTGCCCATTTTCCGCACACAAAAAGCGAAGAGAATATTCTCTTCGCTTTTCTTATTATGTATTCTGTTTTTCTTACTCTGGTTGAGCTGCTCCTGTAGGACATACAGATTCACATGATCCGCAATCGATACAAGCATCAGCGTCGATTACATAGATATCTCCTTCTGAGATACATTCTACTGGACATTCTGGTGCACAAGCTCCACAAGCGATACATTCATCAGTAATTTTATAAGCCATAATTTTCCCCCTATTAGTTTTATCCATATGGATATATTTGATATATAAATCCTATATCATTTTTATTATAGCATATCTTTGGAAAAATACAACACTCAAAAAAATTTAATAAAAAACCGATACAAAATATTAAACCTTTTGTATCGGCGAAAACATCTATTTTACTTCTTCGAGATGTTCGAAAAAATAATTTTTAATCAACACATTATCTTCTGAGTTTACTTTTACTGAAACAATTTCTGTAAGGGTTTGAACATTCATCACTTTCCCCTCTCCATCCGGAGTCATAATCGCCTGCCCTACTCTCGGAAGACGTTTATTTTTTTCTTTATAAACTTCTTCTTCGTATTTTAAGCAGCACATCAACCTGCTGCACAAACCGGAAATTTTAGTGGGATTTAAGGAAAGAGACTGTTCCTTGGCCATCTTTATGGAAACCGGCGCAAAGTCGTCTAAAAATCGATTACAGCAGCACTGCTGGCCGCATCCTCCGATACCGCCGACAATCTTCGCCTGGTCTCTCACCCCAATCTGGCGAAGCTCGATTCGTGTTCTAAAAATTGACGCCAAGTCTTTTACCAGTTCTCTAAAGTCCACTCGGCCATCGGATGTAAAATAAAAAATAACTTTATTATTATCAAATGTATATTCTGCATCCACAAGCTTCATATCCAATTTATGTTCTTTTATTTTTATTTCGCAAATATCCAAAGCATCCTTTGCTTTTTTGCAATTTTCAGAATGGATATATTTATCTGCCTCGTCGGCAATACGAATCACCGGTTTCAATTCCGATACCAGTTCCTCTTTTTTAATTTCTTTGACGGGAACAACTACTTTCCCATATTCGATTCCTCTAGCTGTTTCTACAATTACCGGATCCCCGATTTCCAAATCAAAATCATTGGGTTCAAAATAATAAATCTTTCCGGTATGCTTGAACCGAACTCCTGCAACTTTAACCATTTGCAACCTCCATTATATATATAAACAATTCTTCTAAAGATAATTGATAATTTGCATTTATTTTAAAATTTTTACGGACCTCTTCTGTTTTAAGGATCATTTTGTCAATATTTTTCGTCTTAGACAGTTTATCATAATATCCGTAATTTTCAGAGTAAATCATTTTTTCGGAAATTCCTTTTTGATATAAAAACAAATCCCCTAAAAATCTTTCTATATAATTTAATAATTCCTCTTTCTCGTCTTTTAAAGCATCGAATACTTCTTTGCCTCTCGGTATCGCTAACAAATCTCCTTTTAAAACATCAAAGACAATCTCATTGACTTCCATCATCGCTTTTTTCTGTTCTTGATCTTCTAAATAGGAAAATATCCGGCATCTTGACACTGCAGTAGGCAGCAGCATTCGTTTTGATAATGAAGTCAATATCAATATTCCATAACCCGCAGGCTCTTCTAAAGTCTTGAGCAGGGCATTCGCTGCTTCATTTCCCATTTTATGGGCATTTGGAATAAACACGATTTTATAAGGGGCTTCTAGAGGCGATGTGCTGAAAAAGCGAATCACTCCCCGAATTTCATCAATAGAAATCATTTTTTTCTTTGGGATCAGCTCGTAAAAATCTCCCAGACTTTCATGGTTGAACTTCTCCTTCAATAATAAATTCTTCCCATTTTCTGTAAGAATACTTTCTGCCAGTTCCAGCCCTTCTTTTCTTGTATTCTCTGGATTCTTTCCTTCTAAAAGATAAGCATGAGAATACTTCTCCTCTTCTAATTGCAGCTTCAGCAATGGATGTTTCATTAACACCTCTGGAAATCAGTCATTGGAAGGACAAAGCAGTTTACATTTGTAGAATGTTCGTCTTCTGGCTCTTTTTCTCTGCTATCGCTGATAAGTCTTAGAATTCGTATTACATCCTCTACCTTTTCGTCTTCGACGCCAAGAAGCAGAGTAGAGTTTCCTTTTTTTAAAAATCTGCCTGTAGAGGCAAATTTAGTTGTACGATATCCGTAAGCGCTTAAGGTTTTTATGGCATCAAATGTCATGTCTTCTTCAACAACGGCTAATATAAGTTTCATAATTTCCTCCTTAGAATCTATAGTGTTCCTCCACATCAAGAACAAATACAGTAGCTCCTCCTATATGTACATCCATGGGCATAGGCATAAACGGTTCTTGAGGACTGGTCAAATTCACCATAGAAGCTGTAGTATCCCTTGACTCGCAGTTTTCTTCGATAATACGCAGAACCTCTTCAACTCGTTCCTTTGGTGTTCCAATAAGAAGAGTGCTGTTTCCTGTCTTCAAGAATCCTCCTGATGAGGCTAATTTTGTCATATGGAATTTATTTTCTGTCAAATCGTCTCTAAGAAGAGAAACATCTTGATCCTGTACAATTGCTACTACTAATTTCATTCTATTCCTCCTAACTGAAGATTAAGAATCTTCATCACTCGTTCGTAAACTTCCTCTATACTGCCCGAAGCATCTATTCGTATAAAAGTGCTGTCGTTTCTATATTGCTGTAGAATTGATTGATATCCTTGAAAAACCTTTTGATGAAAACTATCCATTTCTTGTTCTAAACGATCCGGTTTAAAATTCTCTCTTTTTCTTTTT
>JAAZME010000050.1 GCA_012798975.1 Gallicola sp. | reverse complement strand
TCTTCTTTATTTACTTCAATAATAGCTACTTGAGGTATTCTTTTTCTTTCGGGCTTAGAACTGCTTATCCGCACTAAACTCCCCGGGTTTACAAATAGAGTATTATTGTATTTGATTTTCCCATATCCAGTGTGATAATGTCCAGATAAAACAATGTCGATATTGTCGTCTTGAACTTCTTCAATTAGACTATAGGCTATCGATTCGATAAATGGTTTTTCTAAAAGCATGCTGTGTATGATCAATATATGTTTGTCTATATCTTCCAGTCTTTTTGGATGATAAAGATTTTTTTCTTCACTGTCGATATTATAAACATAAGGACTTCCGCTAATTTGAATCTTTAAATCTTTATCTTTCACAATAATAGGTTCATCTTTACGAATAATATGAAATACATCTAATTCAGAAAGCAATCCAAGCATCGATCTACCTAATGTATTTGGGTTGTGACCATAAATATCGTGATTACCGCTGATAATAAAAATAGGCTTTTCAAATTTTTGAAAAAGCGTGCCAAATTCTCCGACAGTCCGAATCGCAACGTCAGGCCGGTCGAACAAATCTCCTCCATGAATATAAAAATCTACCTCTTCTTTGATACCGATATTATTAACCTCTTTGATTTTTTCTTTCAATGTATCCTCAAATCTGTCAAGTCTGGAAACAGGAGAATTTCCTCTAATATGGGTATCTGTAAAAAACAAAAATTTCATTTTATAATGAAAAAATTGAGGATATTATTCCTCAATTATTTCAGTTTCCTCTATAACAGTATCTACATCACTATCCCCTGATTTGATTTCAGTTTCTTCGACTACATCAAAAAAGCCTTCTTCATATTTAAAATTATGATGATCGTAAATACGTTTAAGAATTTCATTTTTTATAATTGGATTTTCATCGAGGAAATCTTTTGATTTTTCACGACCTTGTCCGATCTTATCATCTTTGTAGCTGTACCAAGCTCCAGATTTTTTAATAATATCTGCATCTACTGCTACATCTAAAATCGTACCTGTCTTAGAAATCCCTTCGCCATACATTATATCGAACTCTACTTGTCTAAAAGGAGGAGCAACTTTGTTTTTAACAATCTTGATACGAGTTCTGTTTCCTTTAACCGTATCTCCCTCTTTGATCTGCTCTGCACGTCGGATCTCCATTCGAACACTAGCATAGAATTTTAGCGCTCTTCCTCCTGTTGTTACCTCAGGATTTCCAAACATGACTCCTACTTTTTCTCTAAGCTGATTAATAAATACTAATGTACAATTAGATTTTGCAATTACACCCGCTAGTTTACGAAGTGCTTGACTCATCAGCCTTGCTTGAAGTCCAATATGAGAATCCCCCATATCTCCTTCGATTTCAGCTCTTGGTACGAGAGCTGCTACAGAGTCTACAACAATAATTTCTAAAGCACTGCTTCGAATTAACGATTCTGCTATTTCTAATGCCTGCTCGCCTGTGTCCGGCTGAGAGATAATTAAATTATCAATGTCTACACCTAGTTTCTCTGCGTACTGAGCATCTAGTGCATGTTCAGCATCGATAAAAGCAGCTAATCCATTTCTTTTCTGTGCTTCTGCAATAATATGAAGTGCAAGAGTCGTCTTTCCTGAAGATTCAGGGCCGTATATTTCGATGATACGGCCTTTTGGTATACCTCCGACTCCTAAAGCAATATCTAGATTCATTGCCCCTGTGGGTATTGCTTCTATGTTGATCTTGGGAGCATCTCCCATTCTCATGACAGAACCTTTGCCGAATTGTTTTTCTATTTTAGAAAAGGCATCATCTAAAGCCCTTTGTTTTTGTTCCATTTCTTTAGAATTTTTCATATAAACATCCTTCCTCATTCTTTAGAACTTATGTTCTTGATTTGATTGTATAATAAAGCTTTGATTCTGTCAATCAGATATTGTTTAAGTCTAGAACATTTTTATTTTTAATAATATAATCTGCAGCAGAGATTATAGTTAGGATCAAAGAAATATAAATAAATATCGTATCTAAAGGAAATGTAAAACGAAGCAGCAGCGTTTCTTTAAACAACAATAATATAATCGCAATAAATTGAGTTGTTGTTTTAAACTTGCCCCAGATGCTTGCAGCTATAGTAACATTATTTGAAGCAGCCAATACTCTAAATCCTGTAATAATAAATTCTCTAGCAACAATGACTACTACAATCCAAGCAGCTATTTTTTCTAACTGGATCAGCATAATAAGAGCTGTTGTTGAAAGAAGTTTATCTGCGAGAGGATCCATAAATTTTCCGAAATTTGTTACAAGATTGCGGCTTCTTGCAAGATATCCATCTATAAAATCCGTTAATGCAGCTCCGACAAATATAATCCCTGGAATTACACTATCTAGGCCTGTTATTATAATCGCTATTACAAATACTGGAATCAGCAACATTCTGAATGTCGTTATTTTATTGGCTATATTCATCTGTTTCTCCTTCTTCTATTTCATCATATAAATAATTTTTATCTTTCAGCACTTTTCTAGGTTTGCTTCCTTCATAACCGCTTACAACTCCGTTTTCTTCCATTTCATCGATAAGCCGTCCGGCTCTGGCATATCCTATTTTTAATTTCCTTTGAAGAAATGAGATTGACGCTGTCTGTTCTTGAACTACAAGGTTTACAGCTTCGTCGTATAAATCATCATTGCTGGAAGCTTTAATAGATTCTTCTTGAACTTTTTTGATCTCCTCTAAAATGACTTCATCATAATTTGTTTCATTCTGATCCTTAATATAATTTACAATATTTTCAACTTCCCGATCCGATACAAAGGCGCCTTGTATTCTTTTAGGTTTGCTTATTCCCGAAGGGAAGAAAAGCATATCTCCTTTTCCTAATAGTTTTTCAGCTCCTGATATATCTAATATTGTTCTGGAATCGATTTGAGAAGTGACCTGAAAAGAAATCCTAGAAGGAATATTTGCTTTTATTGTACCTGTGATTACGTCTACTGTAGGTCTTTGAGTAGCAATAATCAAATGAATTCCACAAGCTCTTGCCATTTGTGCCAATCGGCAAATAGCATCCTCTACTTCCCCGGCTGCTACCATCATCAGGTCTGAAAGCTCATCGATAACGATGACGATGTAAGGCAAATGTTCTAAGGAATGATCCTCGTTTTTTCGGTTATAAGACTTTATATCCCGTACATGATTTTCTGAAAATATCTGATATCTTCTTTCCATTTCCCGAACAGCCCAGTTAAGTGCAGAACTGGCTTTTTTAGGATTCGTCACTACAGGTATAGCTAGGTGTGGAATTCCATTATAAATACTTAATTCAACAACTTTTGGATCAATAAGGATTAGTTTAACATCCTCTGGCGTGCTATGGTAGAGAAGACTTATAAGAAGGGTATTTATACATACCGATTTTCCGCTTCCAGTTGCACCTGCTATTAATAAATGAGGCATAGAATCGATCGAAGATACAACGGCTTTTCCTGAGATATTTTTACCTAGTACAAGAGGCAGTTTTGTTTCGAAATTTCTAAATTCATCTGATGTAATGATTTCTTTTAATAAAACATTATCTTTCAGCTCATTAGCAACTTCTATACCTACTACAGATTTTCCTGGAATCGGCGCTTCGATTCTTATTTCCGATGAAGCAAGATTTAAAGATAAATCATTAGCCATATTTACGATTCGGCTTACTTTAACACCTGGAGCCGGCTGTACTTCATAACATGTAACTGTTGGACCTGTGTTAATCTGAACAACTTTAACTTTAATTCCAAATTCTTCTAAGGTCTTTTCGATAGTATCAGCTTTTTGTAGTACTTCTTCCTTATTATCAATTTTCTTAACCGCTGGATTTTTAAGCAGTTCTAATGGCGGTATTTTATAATTTTGATTATTTTTTTCGATATTTAAATCAAAATCCTCTACTGTCATTTGTTCCCCAGAGTTTTTATAATCTACAATAAGAGGCTGTTTTTTCGGGGTGTTGGAAGTTGTATCTTTCTTTGCTATTTCTCTCTTCTCTACTATTGGAATATTCTTTTTCTTTGGTATCTTGATTTCTTCCTTATTATTAATATTTTTTCTCGAGGTTGAATCGTTTTTAATCTTCAGTACAGCTGTTTTCGCTTTCTGATAAACAATCTTTACAATATCTCTTAATTCATAAAGAAATTCTCGAATCGTTAATCCAAAAATCTCCAGTCCGCAAAGGAAAAAGCATAATATGAATGCAATATAGATTCCAAGATCGCCTATCATTTTGTAACTAGCGTAGCTTAAGGCTGCTGCAATAACTCCATATCTTGGCTCATTAGCGTTCAACTGCCATTGAGGATCAAAGCGATCCAAAAAAGCAGTGCCATACTTAAACCTGTTATCTAAAAAAATCAGCAATGCAAAAGACAGAACTATACAAGCAATGATTTTTTTTCTATATCGGCCTATTTTATCAGGAAAGATAAAACTTGCAAGAAGAGCGGAGATAAGCAGCGGCAATACATAGCTGCCCAATCCAAAGAGATAAAAATACATATTTTTAAGCCCTTTCCCTACAAAACCAATATTTTCATTAAAAATAAAAACATAGGATATCAAAAAAAAGAGTATCAAAAAAGCATATACTGATGTTTTATTAATATTCAGTTGTTTGTTTGCTTTCTTACTTGTCTTTCTTTTTTTTCTCATTTTATACGCTCCAAATATTTAGCGGACATTAAAGTCCGGTATGTCCGAACCCTCCATCTCCTCTTTGGGTATCTTTTAACTCTTCTGCTTCTTTAAACTCAATTCTCTCATATTTTGCTAAGATCATTTGCGCAACTCTTTCACCATGAGAAATTACAGCTTTTTC